>NZ_JADBQO010000029.1:0-43682 GCF_014895875.1 Enterobacter cloacae complex sp. P12RS | reverse complement strand
GATAACTATAGATTAAAGCTAACCATTTACAATCCTTGTGGTTAACTAACTTAAAGTGTTATTTAAGTTATCTTAATATATCACGCCATCGGATTATTTAAATAGAATTACATGTGAGATTAAGATAATTTTATCTTTGAATGGGCTGGGTTCAATTTAATAAATGTTGACATTTATATATTGCCGTAAATTGATTACGTAAAGTTAATTTACGAGCGTAATGTATTTCTCTCAGTCAAAACCTATCACAGCCATAGGCAGGAACGCGCTTTTGATGGATTGCTCTCGATGGGGGCTGGTGGTGTAATCAACCTGCTGTTACGACCTTGATACAAGGTATGTAGAGCGCAACGCAACGCCAGCCTCGGCTGGCACTGAATGTACCTGCGGGGAATTCAGGTATCAGGGCCGCCCGTTGAGGCGGCCTTTATACTTTCTGGGGTACCGCAGCAGGTTCACCTTGCTGTCTTGTTGAAGTTGTAAGGTTTGGCTGATTGATTTGATAAAGCATACGCATTAGCCCCGATGAGCAAAGTTGGTTACCTTAGCTCTCAACGAAAACACGGAGGAAGTACAGATGTCTTTGATTAACACTAAAATTAAACCTTTCAAAAACCAGGCGTTCAAAAACGGTGAGTTCATTGAAGTAACCGAGAAAGATACCGAAGGTCGCTGGAGCGTCTTCTTCTTCTATCCGGCTGACTTCACCTTCGTTTGCCCGACCGAACTGGGCGACGTGGCTGACCATTACGACGAACTGCAGAAGCTGGGCGTAGACGTTTACTCTGTGTCTACCGATACCCACTTCACCCACAAAGCGTGGCACAGCAGCTCTGAAACCATCGCGAAAATCAAATACGCGATGATCGGCGACCCGACTGGCGCCCTGACCCGTAACTTCGACAACATGCGTGAAGATGAAGGCCTGGCCGACCGTGCAACCTTCGTGGTTGACCCGCAGGGCATTATCCAGGCTATCGAAGTTACCGCTGAAGGTATCGGCCGTGATGCTTCTGACCTGCTGCGTAAAGTGAAAGCGGCTCAGTACGTGGCTTCTCACCCAGGTGAAGTGTGCCCGGCTAAATGGAAAGAAGGCGAAGCGACCCTGGCTCCATCCCTGGACCTGGTCGGTAAAATCTAAGTTTTCACCATCCGGTAATCAATGGGCGCCCCCTGCGCCCATTTCATTCCAGCACCATGATGCAAGTTGCATTCAGGCCGCCCGCAAAGGCAGCTTGCATGATGACGTCTTAAGAGAGGGAAGAACTATGCTCGACACCAATATGAAAACCCAGCTCAAGGCCTACCTTGAGAAACTGACTAAACCCGTTGAGCTGATTGCCACGCTGGACGACAGCGCGAAATCGGCAGAAATCAAAGAGCTGCTGGCAGAGATCGCTGAACTGTCGCCGAAAGTGACCTTCAAAGAAGACAATTCGCTTGCGGTTCGTAAACCCTCTTTCCTGATTACTAACCCGGGCTCGGACAAGGGACCGCGTTTTGCCGGCTCTCCGCTGGGGCATGAATTTACCTCACTGGTGCTGGCGCTGCTGTGGACCGGCGGTCATCCGTCAAAAGAAGCGCAGGCGCTGCTGGAGCAGATCCGCGATATCGAGGGTGATTTTGAATTTGAAACCTATTATTCGCTCTCCTGCCACAACTGTCCGGACGTGGTGCAGGCGCTGAACCTGATGTCGGTTCTGAACCCGCGCATCAAGCATACGGCGATTGACGGCGGTACGTTCCAGAATGAGATCACCGATCGCAACGTGATGGGTGTTCCGGCGGTGTATCTGAATGGTCAGGAGTTCGGCCAGGGCCGCATGACGCTGACGGAAATCGTCGCCAAAGTGGATACCGGCGCGGAAAAACGCGCGGCGGAAGAACTGAACAAACGCGATGCGTACGATGTGCTGATTGTCGGTTCCGGCCCTGCGGGCGCGGCGGCAGCGGTTTACTCTGCACGTAAAGGTATTCGTACCGGTCTTATGGGCGAACGCTTTGGCGGACAGGTGCTGGATACCGTGGATATTGAAAACTACATTTCCGTACCAAAAACCGAAGGTCAGAAGCTGGCCGGTGCGCTGAAGGCTCATGTCAGCGATTACGAGGTAGATGTGATCGACAGCCAGAGCGCCAGCAAGCTGATTCCGGCGGCGGTGGAAGGGGGCTTACACCAGATTGAAACCGCCTCTGGCGCGGTGCTGAAAGCTCGCAGCGTGATCGTTGCCACCGGGGCAAAATGGCGCAACATGAACGTGCCGGGCGAAGATCAATACCGTACCAAAGGCGTGACCTATTGCCCGCACTGTGACGGCCCGCTGTTTAAAGGCAAACGGGTGGCGGTGATCGGCGGCGGTAACTCCGGCGTGGAAGCGGCTATCGACCTGGCGGGGATTGTTGAACACGTGACGCTGCTGGAGTTCGCGCCTGAGATGAAGGCCGACCAGGTGCTGCAGGATAAAGTTCGCAGCCTGAAAAACGTCGACATCGTGCTGAATGCGCAGACCACGGAAGTGAAGGGCGACGGTAGCAAAGTGACCGGTCTGGAGTACCGTGACCGCGTAAGCGGCGACGTTCATAGCGTTCAGCTTTCGGGGATCTTCGTACAGATTGGTCTGCTGCCGAACACCACCTGGCTTGAAGGCGCGATTGAGCGCAACCGCATGGGCGAGATTATCATCGATGCGAAATGTGAAACCAGCGTGAAGGGCGTATTTGCCGCGGGCGACTGCACCACCGTGCCGTACAAGCAGATCATCATCGCGACTGGCGAAGGTGCAAAAGCGTCCCTGAGCGCGTTTGACTACCTGATCCGCACCAAAACCGCATAATAAAAGAAAGTAAGACATACCTGCAGTAGCCACCTCTTTATGAGGTGGCTTTTTTTTAGATTTTTTTACCCTCAATTATCCTCGTTATTAACCCCTTCATGCGGTATTTACCTGCTTCGATCAAAGAAAATAATAAGCCTGCTGATAATATCTTGTCGTTTTTTATAGCGATAAATATTTATATTTAATATGAATGACAAAGATACATCCACTTCTTCAATATATGAGACGTTAACCCCATTTGAAATAAAGGGATTGATGTTTCGTGATTTCTTTAACGCGGCGGACATGGCATCGCGATGCGCTTCGTTACATCCTTTATTCCCGGAAAGTGAAACCTGGCAGCAGGATGAGGCGTTAGAGGTTGAGTATGATTTCAACGCTCTGTTTGTCGGCCCTGCAACGCTATTGGCGCCGCCTTATGCCTCGGTGTATCTGGGCGAAGAGCCTCTGCTGATGGGAGCTACAACGCTGAGCGTACGCGAATTCCTGCGCAGCATCGGGCTTTTTGTGACCGGGGAAAATAGCGTTCCCGACGATCACGTCAGCTATGAAATGGAGCTGGTGGTGATGCTCTCCGCGCATGCCAGACATTCGCCGCAATATCATGACGCACTTGCCCGCTTTGTGCAGGGGCATCTTGAATTATGGCTCCCCGCATTTATTGCAAAAATAAAGGATTGCGCGAAAACAACCGCAATTAAATGTCTCGCGTTGCAGATGACTAATTGGTTTGATGAATTAAAAACGAGAGTAATATTATGAGTATTGATAAAGGGCAGCTAAACCGGCGCTCCTTTTTAAAAGGACTGATTGCGCTGGGTACCGTTGCCGCATTACCCGGCGGACTATTATCATCCCGATGTGCCATGGCACAGCCCCCCATTCCGTTTAACCCAAAAACCTACAAAATTTTCCGTAACGCTTGCCCGCGTAACTGCTACGACACCTGCAGCTTAAAAACCTGGGTCAAAGATGACGTCATCACCTTCGTTGACGGGGCAAGCGAGTCCACGTTTACACACGGTGCCCCGTGTGTGAAAGGGCTGACCTACCCGCGCCGGGTCTACTCCCCGGACCGTATTAAATACCCGATGATCCAGGATGGGCGCGGCAGCGGTAAATGGCGTCGCATCTCCTGGGATGAGGCCATGCAGCGCATTGCCAGCAAGATGCTGGAGATTAAAAAGAAAGACGGGTCTATGCTCGGCCTGGCGCTGTCGAAATACTCCGGCAACCTGGGCGTGATGAGTTATGCCGTAGAGGGGATGATGTCTTCTCTCGGTTACACCACGCGGTTCGCCGGTACGCCATGCTGGCCAGCAGGGATCGATGCCCAGCACTACGACATGGGCGACATGTGGTGTAACGACCCGGAAGATTTGGTGAAAGCCAAATACATCATTATCTGGGGCGCAAACCCGGCCTGGTGCTCCATGCATACCATGAAGTACATCTATCAGGCGCGTGAGAAAGGGGCGAAAGTGGTGGTCATTGATCCGCTGTTCTCGCAAACCGCCGCGAAAGCCGATTTGTATCTGCGCGTGCGCCCGGGATCGGACGGCGCATTGGCGCTGGGAATGGCGCGGCACCTGCTGGATATTGGCCGCGTCGACCAGGAGTTTGTGAACAACTTCGCGCACGGTTTCCCGGAATTTGAACAGTATCTGCGCAGCAATATCACCGTGGAGTGGGCATCTGAAATCTGTGGCCTGTCGGCAGAGGTGATTCGCCACCTGGCGGAAGAGTTCACCGCGGTAAAACCTGCCACCGTCTGGATCGGCTACGGGATGCAGCGCCACGTCAACGGTGGGGCGAACGTGCGCGCCATTGACGCTTTTGTTGCCATGACAGGCAACATCGGTGTGGAAGGCGGCGGTGCCCGCTACGGCCATCTGCAGACCTGGGGCTACAACTATCATGCGATGACGCAGAAGCCACCGGTCGGATCTGTTGGCATGGTGGGAGAAAGCGGCCCGGTAGGGGAGTTCGTCAGCGACAGCGGCGAAAAGAGCCACTATTCCGACCGCGCGCTGAACCTGAACCAGACCGCGCAGAGCATTCTAGATGCCAACGATCCGCCCATTCGTATGCTGTGGGTGGCGTGCAAGAACCCGTTCGCGCAGGACTTTGACCGCAACAAAATGGAAAAAGCCTTCAGCAAGCTGGAGATGGTGGTCTGCGTCGATCAGTTCTTCAACGAGACGGTGCAGCATGCCGATATTGTGCTGCCGGTGACCACCACCTTTGAGCACTGGAACCTGTCGTCGTCTTACTGGCATTACTGGCTTTCGGTGAATGAACCGGCCATTAAACCGATGTACGAGTGCAAGAGCGATCTGGATATTGCCGTGCTGCTCTCGCGTACCATCAACAAAATGGAGCCGGGCTCCTGTACCTTCCCGCAGGACATTGACCAGAAAAAATGGCTCGACCTTGAGTTCAATGAGGGCATGGCGAAGCAGTTCGGCATCCGCTCCTGGGACGATCTGCTGGATGGTCCGGTGAAAGCCAAAATGGTCAGCTCGGCGGCCTGGCACGACCGCAAGTTTAAAACGCCATCGGGCAAGTATGAGTTCCTCTCCGAGCTGTGTGAAAAGAACGGCCATAAAGCGCTGCCGGAGTATCTGCCTGCCGCGGAGGGCAAGCTGCCGTTCCATCTGTTTACTCCGCATTTGCAGTACGGCCTCCACTCTCAGTTCGTCAACCTCGACTGGATGCAGGTCTTCTGGCCGGAGCCGTTTGTCTATATCCACCCAGCCGCCGCGCACAAGAAGGGGATTCGCGAGCTGGCGAAAGTCCGCGTGTTTAACGACGTGGGCGAAGTGGAGCTGCGGGCGAAGATCACCACCAACGTGCCGGAAGATTTCCTGGTGATGTATGAGTCCTGGTTTAACAAGCTTAAGTACAACGTGCAGAACGTCGTGAAAGATACGCCAGCCGATATGGGCAAGATGGCAACCGGCGCGCCTGGCGCGGCGATCCACAGCCAGTTTGTCGACATTGCCCTTATCGCGAGTGAAGGAGCAGACGCATGAGACGCGCATTTTTAGTGAACAGTGATAAATGTATTGGCTGCCGCGGATGCGCCATGGCCTGCAAGAGCTTTAACCAGCTTGAGCCGGATCGCTTCTGGCGCTATGTCTATCCGCTGGATAAAGAAATTTATCCGCATGAGGAGCGCGCGTTTTTCTCGCTGGCCTGTAACCACTGTGAAAACCCGGCCTGTCTGGCGGCGTGCCCGGTGGAAGCCTACACCAAACGTGATGACGGCGTGGTGGTCCATAACCCTGAACGCTGTATCGGCTGTAAAAACTGCATCCGTAACTGCCCGTACGGCGCGCCACGCTTCAATGAAGAGACGCAAAAGGCGGAGAAGTGCAGCATGTGCTATGAACGTCTCGATATCGGTATGGCCCCGGCCTGCGTGAACGCGTGTCCGGTCGGTGCCCTGTCGATTATCGATCTGGATGCCGATCCGCTGCCGAACAATGCCGTGCAGTATCCGCCGGGCTTCCCGAAGATGCCTCAGCTTAATCCGGGTACGCGCTTCATTCTGGCCCGTCAGCCAAAACAGCCGGGGGATAAATAATGGAAAAGTACGAACTGCCGTTGGTGATTTTTACCGTGCTGAGCCAGATGTCCGTCGGGATGACGCTGCTCCTGACCTGGCGCACGCTGCGTGGTGAAGTGCATGGCACCCGCCTTCACTGGCTGATTACCGGGCTGATTCTGGGCGTAGCCTCCATTGCCGCGGTGCTGCATCTGGCGCACCCGGAACACGCATACAACGCGTTGATTAACCTGAAACATGCCTGGCTGAGCCGCGAAATTCTGGGCGCGACCCTGTACGGCGCCATGATTGGGCTGGCCTTCCTGAGTAAGGGAAACAAAGGCGCAGCGCTGCTGGCATCCCTGTTCGGGATCCTGCTGGTGGTGGTGCAGGGAATGACCTACGCGGCACCGGCGATGCAGGCCATTGCCAACGGCATCACCATGATGCTGTTCTTTGCGACGGTCTGGGTGATGGGCTGTGCCGCAACGCCGCTGCTCGGGCTGAAAGGATCAAACGCCGCGCTGCGCCAGGGGATTATCGCCCTGATGGCGCTGCTGATTGCCGCGCCGGTGATGTGGCTCAGCGGCGGTACCATCATGAAAATGACCGCTCACGCCTGGTTAAGCTCGCCGCTCTATCTGGGCAGCCTGTTGTGCTGCGTTGTGGGTGGCGCGTTATCGCTGAAGCGCCAGCCGATGCAGAAAGCGGTGTTTGCGCTCCTGCTGGTGGGCGTGGTGCTCAGCCGCCTGACCTTCTTCGGCGATACCGTCAGCACCATCGTCAATATTGGTCACCTGTACTGATAAACAAAACCCCGCGAAAGCGGGGTTTTTTGTTGGTATTTACCTGACCACCATCACCGGAATATGGGTGTGGCGGATCACGCTGGAGGCGTTCGACCCCAGCAGGTGAGTGGTAATGGAAGGATTACGTGAACCGATCACCACCACGTCTGCATTCAGCTCCGCGGCCAGTTCATTGACGGCATCGCGCACGCTACCGAACCGGACGTGGGTTTTGATGCGGGAAGGGTCGATGCTGAAATGCCCGACCATGGTCTGCAGCCGCGTTTCGGCTTCGTGCTGTAAGTGCTCCTCAAAGCGACGCACGTCGGCGGCAAAGCGGTGCAGGCTCAGGCTGGCAGAGCCCGGTAAGACGTGTAAAAGATGAATAATTCCGTCCTGCTGCGCGAGGAATTCCGCGTGGCGAACAGCTTTGTCGCTCAGTTCCATTTCGAAAACATCAACCGGCATAATGATTGTCTTATACATAACCGTTTCTCCTTGTTTATAAACGCTGGATACATTCAACCACAAAATATGAATGGTTTCTGTAAGCGCTTCGGCACTTTTCCTCTCTCGCCAGGATAAATCTCAAAAGGCGCGTATTTCCCGGCAGACTTTCAGGGGTAGCTACCCTTTATAAACTTACCTGAAACCTTTCGGAGGTCGCATGAAAGCACTCACGTACCACGGTCCGCACCATGTTCGCGTTGAGAATGTCCCCGATCCCATCATTGAACAGCCCGACGATATCATCCTGCGCGTCACGGCCACGGCGATTTGCGGCTCCGACCTGCATCTCTATCGTGGAAAGATCCCAAAGGTGCAGCACGGCGACATTTTTGGACATGAATTTATGGGCGAGATCGTCGAGTGCGGTCGAGAGGTAAAGGACCTGCATAAAGGCGATCGCGTGGTGATCCCCTTTGTCATCGCCTGCGGTGACTGCTTCTTTTGCCGTCTGCAGCAGTACGCTGCCTGTGAGAATACCAATGCCGGGCAGGGCGCTGCGCTGAACAAAAAGCAAATTCCCGCGCCGGCAGCGCTGTTTGGCTATAGCCATCTCTACGGCGGCGTGCCGGGAGGACAGGCGGAATATGTGCGCGTGCCGAAAGGCAACGTCGGACCGTTTAAGGTGCCGCAACTGCTCTCCGATGATAAGGCCCTGTTTCTTTCTGATATTTTACCCACCGCCTGGCAGGCGGCAAAAAATGCGCAGATTGAAAAAGGTTCCAGCGTCGCCGTTTTCGGTGCCGGTCCGGTGGGGTTGTTGACGATTGCCTGCGCGCGGCTGTTAGGGGCTGAGCAGATTTTTGTTATCGACCATCACCCCTATCGGCTGCGGTTTGCCGAGGCGCGCTACGGTGCTATCCCCATCAATTTTGATGATGATAACGACGCGGCGGAAAAGATAATCGAGCAAACCGCCGGGCAGCGGGGTGTCGATGCCGTCATTGATGCCGTCGGGTTCGAAGCCAAGGGCAGCACCACGGAGACGATCCTCAGCAACCTTAAAATCGAGGGCAGCAGCGGCAAAGCGCTGCGTCAGTGTATCGCTGCCGTCCGGCGCGGCGGGGTGGTCAGCGTACCCGGCGTGTATGCCGGGTTTATTCATGGCTTCCTGTTTGGGGATGCCTTCGATAAAGGGCTGACGTTTAAGATGGGCCAGACGCACGTCCACGCCTGGCTGGGCGAACTGCTACCGCTGATCGAAAAAGGGCTGCTGACGCCGGAAGAGATTGTGACGCATTATCTCCCCCTGGCGGATGCGGAACGTGCCTATAAGATTTTCGAAAAACGGGAGGAGGAGTGCCGCAAGGTGATTCTGGTGCCCGGCGCGGAAACGCCTGAGGCCGCTGAGCAAAAAGTTAAGGGCCTGGTGAATGCGTTCCCGGGCGGAGTGGTGTAAGAATACGCGCTTACTTGTGGCGTTCAAGGTAGAGCACGGCCGTGACGATGATCGCCACAATAATCAGAAAAATAAGTGTGATAACCAGTATCTCACACATGTCCATCCTCGCAGCATCACAACAGATTAAGCGTGGATTAAGGCCTTTTAGCGCGATACAGGAAAATCGGGTGAATTTGCGGAAAGAGGATGCAGGCGCATCCTCTGTGCAACGCGGGTCGCGTTTATTCAGAATGACATTAACGCAGGTAATCGCCCGCGGCTTCTGGCTGGTAGAGCAGCTCCAGCACTTCCAGATGGGTGGAGGCACCGCCCGGCAAGTCCCAGTGGATGGTATCGCCCGTGCGCAGCCCCAGCAGTGCGGCCCCCACCGGCGCAAGAACCGAAAGTTGCGCGCTGCTGTCCGTCATCTGGGCTGGGTAAACCAGCGTGCGGGTCAGCTCTTCACCGGTGGTCAGGTTGCGGAATTTCACCTGGCTGTTCATGGTGACCACGTTATGCGGCATCGTCTCAGGCGTGCACATCTGCGCCCGGTCGAGTTCCTCATTCAGGGCATCGGCCACCGGAAGTGAGGCGAATTCTGCTTTTTCCAGCAGCCTGTCGATACGTTCTGCGTCGAGCTCGTTGATGATGATTGTAGGTCTGGACATTTTTTACTCCATGTCGTTAATGCTGCGTCTAACGCAGAAACCATTCCAAAAGAAAACCCTCGCCGTCTGGCAGCGAGGGTTTAACTCTCCCGATGATACTGGCTGAACGCGCAAGTTTGAAGTGATGAAGGTCACATTCATGTGCCATATGAATTTTCACTGAAATTTATTCAGTCTTCATTCCTGGCGGATTGCGTTACGCTGTATGTTCTGAACCCGGGCGCTGCGCGAAACATCATTCGCCGCAGCCCTTACCAACGAGAGAGCGCTATGTACTTCTACCAACCGTCTCAGGGGCATGGCCTGCCGCATGACCCGCTGAACGCCATTGTCGGCCCCCGTCCGATTGGCTGGATCTCCTCTTGCGACCAGGCCGGTCAGCTCAACCTTGCGCCGTATAGCTTCTTCAACTGCTTTAACTATCGCCCGCCGATCATTGGCTTTTCCAGCAACGGCTGGAAGGACAGCGTGCGTAATATTGTTGAAACAAAGGAGTTTGTCTGGAATCTGGCAACGCGCGATCTTGCGGAAGCGATGAATCAGACCTCTGCCACGCTGCCTCACGACCAGGACGAGTTTACCTTTTCCGGATTAACGCCTGCAGCAAGCCAGCTGGTGAGCGCCCCTCGCGTGGCGGAAAGCCCGGTCAACTTTGAGTGCCGCCTGTCTCAGTGTATTCAGCTTACCGGCGCCGACGGTACGCCGGTGGATACCTGGCTGGTGCTGGGAGAAGTGGTCGGGATCCATATTGCCGAAACGCTGCTGGAAGAGGGGATATACCAGACGGCGAAAGCGCAGCCCATCCTGCGTGCGGGTGGGCCGACGGCTTACTATGGCATCAGTGACGAACACCGGTTTGACATGGTGCGACCGGTGGTGGGCGATCAGTAACCGGCCTTATCAATGACAAATTGTTTTCCGCAGTTGCCTGGATGCGGCTGCGGAGCAAAGGATGTCGCAGAAAGCGGGGCGTTAATGGTGTCTGCTTTGAGTGAAATTTGCATCTCGGTCAGATACGCCGGATTACCGTTGCAGGTCAGCTTGAAGGCTTTGATATTTTCCTTGCCCCAGCTTTTGGCAACGGCGTTGTCAAAATCACTCCGTCTGACGGTTTTACCGTAATTTTCCGCAAGGAAATGACCGACGGCGCTGTTTTTCACTTCCTGATTCATTCTCACCATGGTGCCGAAATAGGCATCGGGATCAAAACCAAAGCAGACGCCATGTTTGGCATATTCGTAACGTTCCAGACAGGAGTTTCCACCCGCGCCCGGCATGACCTCGTTCAGCTTAGCCGCGCCGGAAAGCGACAGCCCGGTTTCGGCTGCTGCGCATTTGCGGCTGGCCTTCACTTCCGGCATGTTCGGGATAGGGCGCGTGGCGCAGCCAAACCGCATCCATCGACGTTCATCCACGCCGCGTGCGGCAATGGATTTCGGCAGGCCGGGCCATAGCCCGTGAACGGTCAGAAAATCGGTTTTATTGTCGCGCTCTTTTTGCAGACGACATTCATCCGGTTCATTGCGATTACGCTCGACCATGCTTTGACAAAATCCCGTTTGCCAGGATAAAGCCAGCACATAGCGATCGAAATCGCCGTACTGCGTGGCCTTGAGGGGGTCGGCCTGTGCTGAGAAGAGACTGAGTGCAAGCGCTACTGCGCCAGACGGGATAACGATATCCTTCCTGAACATGTGATTTCCTGATTGGTTGTGCGCAATTCATTTTTGTGGGTTATTAAAGCACAAAAAGCGCCCGCAGGCGCTTTTAGGTAATCAGGAATTTCACTTAGGCGGCGCCGGGAACCAGCACTTCGGTAGCAATAATGACGATGATCAGCCCAACCAGCACCGGCACTGACGTGCGTTTCACCACTTCAAACGGCGAGATTTTGGCCATCCCGGCGACCGCCACCACCACGCCTGAGACAGGCGAGATGGTACGACCCAGGTTTGAGGCCTGGAGCATGGGAATGGAAAGATAAGCCGGGTTGATACCGGACGAGTGAGCCAGCTTAGGGATCATCTCAACGAAGGCGTAAAATGGCGCATTCCCGGAACCGGTGGTCATTGCCGCCAGCATGGTCAGTACCACCAGGACCAGCATCAGGATAATACTGGCCGAGCCAAACGAGGTGGCGATGGAGATCAGGCTCTGGATAAAGCCGATCGTGCTCAGACCCTGGGCAAAGACACCTGCTGCAACCAACAGCATCACCACGCCAGCAAACGCATCTGCCATACCGCGATACGCGACCTCAAGGCCGGAGAAGACTTTTTGGGTGTTGAAACCGCGCACGAACTCCAGCACAGCGGCTAACAGCATACAGATAACCAGAATAGTAATAATGTGCAACTGCGGGCCCCATTTCCCGTCAAAAATGAGCACGCCGATAATTGGCGTGAACGGCAAAATGGCATAGAACGCCGGCGCTGTGGTGGTGATTTCGCTTACATCCATCATTTCATGGCTGATGTTCTCTTTCTTATCGAGATAGCGCTGCCAGAAGAAATGCGCGATACCCATTCCCACAATGGCGACAATCGAGATCGGCAGCGTGGTTTTAAAGGCGAAGTCGATAAGCGACATTTCGGCTGCTTTCGCCGCCAGCACAACGTCTCCTGACGTCGGGGAGAGAATAATGGCCGCCGGGGAGGCGCAAATTGCCGCCGCTGCCCCACGGCTGATCCCCACGTTCACCATCACCGGGAACAGCGTGGCCATTAACAGTACGCCAAGCCCGGTTGCCGATGAAACGGCCAGCGACATCAGGCAGGCGAGGAAATAGGCGGCAACCATCAACAGATACGGCGAGTTAATGTACTGCAGGGGTTTCGAGGCAAGCTTCACAACCATGTCGTTCGCGCCGATATGGGTCATATAGGCTGCAAAACCGCACAGCATCATGATCATCATACCCAGATCGCCACCGCGGCTCATGAGCAGGATTTTAATATATTCAACAATATCCGTGGCGGTGTAGCCCGTGCTGGCTGCGCTGGCAGGTAAAACCTGATGACCCATTACTGCACTGATTATCAGCAGCGTTAAACCACCGACAAATAAAACGCCCGTGGCTGAGTAACCTTTAATGATGTAGCGAGCTACACCCACAATGACGACGACCCCAATTAGGAGTTCGATAAATGTAAGCATGATTTCCCCTGTGTCTTTCTGCCCTGAGATATAAAAAATTAATATAAAAATGAAGGATGAAAATGTGCCGAATTAATGGCCCGCCCTTGCTGATTAAAATCAATAAACAGACGACTAACGAACAGCATAACAGCGTTTTTGCCATGGCTAAGGCATTTATGTCATAAGGATCTTGACCGGCAAAGACAGCGTAACATGTCTATGTAATGATAACAAAATGTTAAACTTTTGTGTGGTCTGGCCTGTTAGTACTGGAGACGGTTAACAGACATTAGGCGTACATGATGTGGGTTTATTCGTGATAAGGAGAACGCAGCTTTAAGAATATTCCCGAAAAGCGTCCTGATATTTAAGAGTAGGGGTGATGCCGTTAAGGCTTGGTTCAATTATTCTATGTTAAACTTTGCCTCGAATATCAAGAATGGTAATTGCATTGTGATTGTACGTAATACTTTTTTCTCTATTTTATTGTTTATTATTGGCCAGTTAACGTTTTCTTCTGTTGCACAGGCAGAGAACAACGCGACGGATAAAGGTTGGTTCTCTACTTTTACGGATAATGTTTCGCAGACCTGGTCAGCGCCTGAACATTATGATCTCTATGTCCCGGCAATAACGTGGCATGCGCGCTTTGCTTACGACAAAGAGAAAACGGATAAATACAACGAGCGTCCCTGGGGAGCGGGTTTTGGTCAGTCGCGCTGGGATGATAAAGGAAACTGGCATGGCATCTATCTGATGGCCTTCAAAGACTCCTTTAACAAGTGGGAACCGATTGGCGGCTACGGCTGGGAAAAAACCTGGCGCCCGCTGGCGGATGAGAACTTCCACGTTGGTCTGGGCTATACCGCCGGGGTGACCGCGCGCGACAACTGGAAGTACATTCCGATCCCCGTATTGCTGCCTCTGGCCTCTGTTGGTTACGGCCCTGCAACGTTCCAGATGACCTACATTCCGGGAACGTATAACAACGGTAACGTTTACTTCGCCTGGATGCGTTTTCAGTTTTAACTGACAAAACATTACCTGGTGGTGAAAAAACGTGCAGCCGTTGATTCGTAAGCGATAAAAATCTGTCAGTGAAAATTAACGCGACTTTAGTCACTTTTTGTCAAAGATCCGCTGGACAAAAGGTCCCACAATTGATGTACTGGTAACCGACACAGCATTTGTGTCGTTTTTTAATGTAAAGGTAATTTTGATGTCTAAGATTAAAGGTAACGTTAAGTGGTTTAATGAGTCCAAAGGATTCGGTTTCATTACTCCTGAAGATGGCAGCAAAGACGTGTTCGTACACTTCTCTGCAATCCAGTCTAATGGTTTCAAAACTCTGGCTGAAGGTCAGCGTGTAGAGTTCGAAATCACTAACGGTGCCAAAGGCCCTTCTGCTGCTAACGTAATCGCTCTGTAATTCAGACGCGTCAGCAAGAATTTCAAAACCCGCTCATTGAGCGGGTTTTTTTCGTTATGAATCAGCCAAGCAGGTAAATTTTCAGGAAGCTGGCCACGATCAGTACGCTCAACAACACCATGCCTGCGCTCATCAGACTCTGTTTCATTTGTCACCCTCGTTCAGTATTGCCTTCAGAGTGACAGAGAAAAATTAAGCCAACATTAACGCTCCGGCAGTTAATGCGTGCTTACAGAGGAAAAAAGCCAAAATGCGATCCCCGTCATCGCGAAAGATCCGATCATGTTGATCGCGATATTCACCAGCGCCCAGCCGATACGACCTTCCTGAAAGAGAAAAACCGTTTCCGCGGAAAAGGTTGAAAAGGTGGTCAAACCGCCGCAGAAGCCCGTGGTAATCAACACCTTCCACATAGGATCGATGTGCGTCATCCGGTTAAACCAGGCCAGTCCCATACCAATAATAAAAGCACCAATCAGGTTGGCGGCCAGCGTTCCTAATGGAATCGCCTGGTGCAGGGGATTAAACCGCATACTCAGTAACCACCTCGCAACGCTCCCCGTGCCTCCACCAATAAAAACAGCTAAAAGGAGTTGTAACACGCTAAATACCTGCTATTTGATGTGTAAGAGTAGCGAGTTTAACGCTGTTTATAATGAGGGGACAAATATGTATGTTGCGGTAGGGCAGTTTGCGGTCACGCCTGACTGGCGGGTTAACGCAGTGCAGTGCGTTAACCTGATGATACAGGCCCGACAGAAAGGCGCGTCGCTGCTGGTGCTTCCTGAGGCGTTGCTGGCAAGGGATGATAACGACCCGGATTTGTCCGTGAAGTCCGCACAGGCCCTTGACGGCGAATTTTTACAACAGCTGCTCGCCCAGAGCGTAGGCAGTACGATGACCACCGTATTAACCGTGCACGTTCCCTCAACGCCGGGTCGCGCAGTGAATACGCTGGTGGCTATCCGTGACGGTGCCATTGTTGCGCGCTACGCCAAGCTTCATCTCTATGATGCGTTCAGCATCCAGGAGTCGCGACGCGTTGATCCGGGAGAGGTCGTCCCACCGCTCATTGATATCGACGGGTTTAAGGTGGGGTTGATGACCTGCTACGACCTGCGATTCCCTGAGCTGGCGGTGCATCTGGCGCTGCAGGGCGCGGATGTACTGGTATTGCCTGCCGCATGGGTTAAGGGGCCGCTAAAAGAGCAACACTGGGCTACGCTGCTTGCGGCACGCGCGCTGGACACGACCTGTTATATTGTTGCCGCCGGGGAGTGCGGCAATAAAAACATCGGGCAGAGCAGGGTGGTTGATCCCCTGGGAGTGACGATTGCCGCCGCCGCAGAAGCGCCGGTTCTGCTGATGGCGGAGATAATTTTAGAAAGAGTTGCGCTTGCGCGTCAGCAATTACCTGTTCTTCGCAACCGTCGCTTTGCGCCACCGCAATTATTGTGATGTTTTTTTCAACAATGCTTGATTCACCTTGTTACAGATTGCTATTGTGTGCACGCGCCAAATGACCGTTAATACGATCGGGTTTTGGCGCTGAATGCAGCCTGTTTTAAGTAAAGAAGGTATCTATGGGTGAGATTAGTATTACCAAACTGCTGGTGGTTGCCGCACTGGTCGTCCTGCTGTTTGGTACCAAGAAGTTACGCACGCTGGGTGGTGACCTGGGGGCTGCCATCAAAGGCTTCAAGAAAGCGATGAACGACGATGACGCAGCCGCGAAGAAAAGCGCTGACGACATCCCGGCAGAGAAGCTTTCCCACAAAGAGTAACGGCAATGCCTGAGGGCTTGCGAAAAAAAACCGGCTCATGAGGCCGGTTTTTTTGCATTACTGTAAATGAATATTACGGCGTTATTTGACTTCTTCGCCTTTCGCCTGCATATCCGCATGGTAAGAAGAACGAACAAACGGACCACAAGCCGCGTGGGTAAAGCCCATCGCCAGCGCTTCGGCTTTCATCTCGTCAAATTCATCCGGGCTCACGTAGCGCTGTACCGGCAGGTGGTGACGGCTTGGCTGCAGATACTGGCCGAGCGTCAACATGGTCACACCGTGGCGGCGCAGATCGCGCATGACGTCGATGATTTCGTCATTGGTTTCACCCAGACCAACCATCAGACCTGACTTGGTCGGGATATGCGGATGTGCTTCTTTAAAGCGCTCCAGCAGCTTCAGAGACCAGTTATAGTCGGCTCCCGGACGCACCTGACGGTAAAGACGCGGAACGTTCTCCAGGTTGTGGTTAAACACATCTGGCGGCGTCGCGGTCAGGATATCCAGCGCGCGATCCATACGGCCGCGGAAGTCAGGAACCAGCGTCTCGATTTTGATGTTCGGGCTTTTTTCGCGAATGGCAGTAATGCAGTCAGCGAAGTGCTGAGCACCGCCATCACGCAGATCGTCGCGGTCAACGGAGGTGATAACCACATAACGCAGCGCCATGTCGGCGATGGTTTGCGCCAGTTTTTGCGGCTCGTTGGCATCGGGGGCCACCGGGCGGCCATGCGCCACGTCGCAGAATGGGCAGCGGCGGGTACAGATGGCACCCAGAATCATAAACGTCGCGGTGCCGTGATTGAAACATTCAGCAAGGTTCGGGCAAGAGGCTTCTTCACAAACAGAGTGAAGGCCATTCTTACGCATCGCCGCTTTGATCCCCTGGATACGCGAAGAGTCTGCCGGAAGTTTGATTTTCATCCATTCCGGTTTTCTTAACAGCGCCTCGCGCTCTGTAGCCACGTTTTTAACCGGGATAAGGGCCATTTTATCGGCATCGCGGTATTTAACACCGCGTTCCATCACAATGGGTTTACTCATAGCGTGCGTGTTCCAGTTGCGAATATCGAAGGAAAGCGTTTCAATTCAAGGGAATGTTGTATTTATCAACTATTTTTGAACGAACGACAGGCAGTATATCATTTATAGGGGCGTTAAAGCAGCCTGCCAGGTCGCCAATTTGTAAAATAGTTGTTGTTTTGTGCCTTTTGCCCTGCGAGCGGCAGGGACGTGTACGGGTACGCTCTGTCAGAAGGCCTGACGGATAATGCGGATGACGTTTTCCAGTACCGGATCGCGCAAGCTGAGCTTGTTGTAATGCAGTGAAATCTCGATAGATTCTGCATTGAGCTGGCTAAGCGGAATACTCTCCAGCGGCCAGCATTTCCGCAGCAGGTTATACAGGCGTGAAGGCATGATGCACAGCATATCGCTGCTGCCAATCAGGGATGCGGTGGTGAACATATTGTAACTGCTGAAACTGATCTGACGTTCCGGGAAAATTTCGTCAATACGCTGACGCAGAGCGTGGTTAGACTGTCCTTCGGTCATGAAAGACGAGTGGTCGTAGTTGCGCAGGTTTTCAATGGATAACGGCTCGCTGAGGACGGGGTGCTGCCTGCGGCAAACCAGCACCAGGTTATCGGCGTAAAGCACATTTTGCCCCAGCGCTCGGGCGCTAAAGCTGCCGCTTTCGATGACCAGGTCCGTCTGGAACTGAGCAAGCTGAACGTCAGGTTCGTTAAGAGGCACATTGCGAAGCAGAAGCTGAGGCGCATGCTCTTTCACGGCCTGGAAGATCGCGGGCATCACCAGCACGCCGACAGAAGGGGAGCAGCCGATGGTGATGGTTCTCTGTTTGTCATAGCTTCCGGTTAAATCCAGCGCACCCAGAATCGACTCCAGCCCCTGGCTGATGTATTCGTGGAGATGTGTCGCATAGGCCGTTGGCGTGACGCCCTGGCCCTTACGGATAAATAAGGGGTCGGGAAATATAGCCCGTAGCTTTTGAATTGACTGACTTATTGCCGATGGCGTGAGATTAAGAATTTTCGCAGCATTAACGATACCCTTATGGACATATACTGCCTCAAAAATAGTCAGTAAATTGAGATCAATATTACGTAAAGTCCGAAAAATTTGCGGCTTATCTTCGCCACCAGGGTCATTCAGGCGTTTGGCTGGTAAATTATTATACTCCACGCTTTCACTCCGTATACATTCACAACATGAATGATAGTTCAATTTATTTATTATGCTTGTAGAGATTCGTAAAGTGTTGCTTTTGTTCCACTTGTTTATCAAAAACAAACAGTTGTGTGATTATCACTCACGTTACTTAGCCTGTGTATGCCGTGCTGTTCGGAGGCTAAATAATATGTAAGGGCAATATTCGGGCGCTTCGAAAATATAGAATCTGCGGATTATTGTAAAGCGTAAAAGCGGTAAATAAACAGTGGCCCGTCAAATTATCGAGCCATTCTGGATGATATATTAAGCAGGGATATATTCGTGCGGGGGATTGTTAAGTAGTGCTAACACATTCTTCAGAAGCACGGGACGTATATTTTCTGGCGTAGCGGTATCGACCCACTGGCGCATTTGCGTCATTTCCATGCCGGCGTAGCCGCAGGGGTTTATGCGCTGGAAAGGCGTAAGATCCATATTAATATTCAATGCCAGACCGTGGAAGGAACAACCTTTACGAATACGTAGCCCCAGAGAGCAGATCTTCATATCGCCAACGTAGACGCCCGGCGCATCGGCACGTGGATGCGCGTCAATACCATACTCCGCCAGCGTGTTGACGACGGTCTGTTCCAGTAACGTCACCAGCTCACGTACGCCAAGCTTTCTGCGCTTCAGATTAAGCAGGACGTACATGACCTGCTGACCCGGACCGTGGTAAGTCACCTGTCCGCCACGATCGCTCTGGATCACCGGGATATCGCCCGTCATTAATAAGTGTTCCGCTTTTCCCGCCTGGCCCTGCGTAAATACCGGCAGATGTTCGACCAGCCAAATCTCATCAGGGGTTGTGTCATCGCGTGAATCGGTGAACTCGTGCATAGCCTGAGAGACAGGCTCATAAGGTTGCAGCCCGAGATGACGGACCAGAATTTTATCCTGATACAAAACGCGTCTCCGAAGACGAGAAACAAAAGATGAGGGGGAGTATATCACAGCGGGGAAGAGGGGTTACCCGGTAAACCGGGTAACCGCAAAGGGACTACAGCACCATACGAACGATTTCGATATTGCCGAGCTCTTCGTACAGCGTCTCAACCTGCTCGATATGTGTGGCAGTGATGGTAATAGAAACCGAGTGGTAGTTGCCCTTGCTGCTTGGTTTTACTGACGGAGAGTAGTCACCCGGCGCATGGCGCTGTACCACTTCAACCACCTGATCAACCAGCTCAGGTTTCGCCAGACCCATTACTTTGTAGGTAAACGGGGTAGGGAATTCAAGCAGTTCGTTAAGTTTGGTTTTCATGTCAGCTCCGGCGTAACGTCAAAAAGAATAACTCCCACGTCAGGTGGGAGTTATCAGGATACTTAGTATATGGGGATCAAAATCACACTTTCAAGTGTTCGATTTTTAGCCAAACCAGTGATGGAACATCAGTTTAATGTAATCAATGATTTTGCCGAAGAAATTGCCTTCAGGAATTTCTTCCAATACCACGAGTGGACGCTGATCGATCGTTTTACCGTCCAGCTGGAAGTTGATGGTACCCACCACCTGGTTTTTATGCAGCGGGGCATGCAGTTCGGTGGTGTTGAGCACATAGCTTGCTTTCAGATCCTTCATACGACCGCGTGGAATGGTCAGGTAGAGGTCTTTATCCACGCCCAGAGAAGCACGATCGTTATCGCCGAACCAGACGGGTTCAGAAGCAAATTCTTTGCCTGCTTTCAGCGGGTTCACGGTTTCGAAGAAACGGAAGCCCCAGGTGAGCAGCTTCTTACTCTCGGTTTCGCGACCTTTAAAGGTGCGACCGCCCATCACGGCAGAGATCAGGCGCATCTGGCCTTCAGTGGCAGAGGCCACCAGGTTGTAACCGGCTTTGTCGGTGTGGCCGGTTTTGATGCCGTCAACGTTCAGGCTGTTATCCCACAGCAGGCCGTTACGGTTGGTCTGACGAATGCCGTTGAAGGTGAACTCTTTCTCTTTGTAGATAGAGTACTCGTTAGGTACGTCGCGGATCAGCGCCTGACCAATCAGCGCCATATCACGCGCGGAGCTGTACTGACCGTCTGCATCGAGACCGTGTACGGTCTGGAAGTGGCTGTTCTTCAGACCCAGGGCATTTACGTAGCTGTTCATCAGGCCCACGAACGCATCCTGACTACCGGCGGCGAAATCGGCCATGGCCACGCAGGCATCGTTACCGGACTGCAGGTTAATGCCACGAATTAACTGAGAAACCGGAACCTGCATTCCTGGTTTCAGGAACATCAGCGAGGAACCTTTGAAAACCGGGTTCCCGGTAGCCCACGCATCGTTGCCGATGGTGACCAGATCCGTCTCTTTGAACTTACCGGCTTTCATTGCCTGGCCGATGACATAGCTGGTCATCATTTTGGTCAGGCTGGCCGGGTCACGGCGGGCATCGGCATTCTGTTCTGCCAGCACTTTGCCAGAGTTGTAATCGATCAGGATGTAGGATTCCGCGTCGATTTGCGGAACGCCAGGGATCATGGTCTTGATATTCAGGTCATCAGCATGAGCTGCAGAGAGTGCAGCCGCGCAAAGGGCCGTGGTCAGCGCCATGCGCTGCACAAAACGAGCAGAAAAAGTGGTCTTCATGGTCAGAACTACGACATCCGTGATGGAATTAAAAAAAGTGCCTTACTATAGCAAATGCTATTCAGGCAGGCATCCGACTTTAAGCATGAGTTTGTGAATGTGTTTTACACAAACTGACATTTCGGATACCGCCGATTAATTACTTCGTAACAGCGATAAAGGACTGCAGCTGTGCCTCGCTCTGCAAACGCTGCTGCAGGGATGCCGCCTGCGACTTGCTGGCAAACGGCCCCATCTGAATACGCCAGACCGCGCCGTTTTGCTCAACGCGTCCTGGCACGCCAAACTGCTGGCTTAGACGCTGCTGATACTGCTGGGCACGGGCCCGATCGCTCACTGCGCCCACCTGGACGACAAAGCCGCCGCTGGCTGCTGCGGGAGCGGCAACGGCTGCGCTCTGGGTCGTGACCGGAGCCGTTACCGGGGCAGGCTGCTGCACGACGGGGGCGGCAGCAGGGGCTGGCGTCGGCTCACTGCTCTCCAGCACGCCCGAGGCTAAGTTCGTTGGTGCGCCAAGGAAGCCGCTGCTTTTTACCGGTGCGCCAGTGGCATCATCGCTTTGCAGCGTGTCATTGCTGATTGGGCGTATTTCTCCCGCCGGCTGAGAAGGCTCTGCCGGCGAGGAGACGCTTCCCATGCCGCCGTCCAGATTTGGGCGGTCGGGGAGGGCATAGGTCTGTTTCGCCACCGTGGTACACGCGGTTCCCGGCCCGGAGAGCGAACCATCCTGCGCCACGATAATTGGGTCAATGCGAACTTTGGTGTTGTTCGAGGTATTCAGGCGATCGGCAGACGCGCGGGACAGGGAAATCACCCGGTCATTACCGTACGGGCCGCGGTCGTTAATACGCACGACGATCATACGGCCGTTCGCCAGGTTGGTGATACGGGCGTAGCTAGGGATAGGTAGCGTCGGGTGCGCCGCAGTCAGCTGCATTGGGTCAAATGTTTCACCCGATGCCGTCAGGTTACTGCCCGGCTCAGCATCATAAATGGCGGCAAAGCCAGCCTGGCTAAAGCGGGACGGATCCTGCACAATTTTGTAGCTTTTGCCGTCGCGCTCGTAATCCTGATTCGCGCTGGCATTCAGCGGTTCATAAACGGGATCGGCACCGCTAATTTCAACGATTGGGCCATTACACACCGCAGGCTGCGGCGGCGCGACGGTTGCCTGTTGCTGACCATCATCACTTGTACAGGCCGCAAGTAAACTTGCCGCAATGCAGATACCCAGCCACTGCTTACGCATTCCGATCCCCTTATTTTTATACGCTTTTTGACAACATTTTTCTGTGGGTGTGGATCGACATCACGATACCAAACCCGGCCATCAACACGATCAGTGCCGAGCCTCCGTAACTCACCAGCGGCAGCGGTACGCCTACCACCGGCAGAATACCACTCACCATACCAATATTTACGAAGACATAAACGAATAAAATCAACATCAGTCCGCCTGCCATGACGCGGCCGAAGGTGGTCTGCGCGCGGGCCGCAATCCACAAACCTCGCATGATGAGCAGCACATAGAGCGCCAGCAGGATCAGGATGCCAACCAGTCCCAGCTCTTCCGCCAGTACCGCAAAGATAAAGTCGGTGTGGCGCTCCGGTAAAAACTCCAGCTGCGACTGGGTACCGTGCAGCCAGCCTTTACCGCGCAGGCCGCCGGAGCCAATCGCAATCTTGGACTGAATAATATGATAGCCCGCACCGAGCGGATCGGTTTCCGGATCCAGAAGCATCATGACGCGCTGGCGCTGGTAGTCATGCATCAGGAAGAACCACAGGATAGGGATAAACGCTGCAACCAGCACCACCGCGATACCAATCAGACGCCAGCTTAAGCCCGACAGGAACAGGACAAACAGGCCGGAGAGGGCGATAAGGATCGAGGTGCCGAGGTCAGGCTGCGCCGCAACCAGCAGTGTCGGCAGGAATATCAGCACCAGGGCGATAGCGGTATTTTTCAGCGACGGCGGACAGACGTCGCGGTTGATAAAGCGCGCCACCATCAGCGGGACTGCGATTTTGGCAATCTCCGAGGGCTGGAAACGAACAACGCCCAGATCCAGCCAGCGCTGTGCCCCTTTTGAGATGGCACCGAACGCATCTACCGCCACCAGCAAAATAATACAGAAGATGTAGAGATAGGGCGCCCAGCCTTCATAGACGCGCGGCGGGATCTGCGCCATTACCACCATAATGACCAGACCCATCGCGATCTGGCCGATCTTGCGTTCCATCATGCCGATGTCCTGGCCGCTTGCGCTCCAGATAACCAGGGCGCTGTAAACCAGCAGGGCCAGCAGGATCAGCAGCATGGCTGGGTCGATGTGAATTTTATCCCACAGCGATTTTTTATTTGGATTATCCGTCATGATTATTGGTCCTCCGCCGCAGCGGCGGCCGGATTTTCAGCCGGCAGTTCGGTATTGTTATCACCCAGCATAATGTGGTCCAGGATCTGGCGCATGATGGTCCCTACCGCCGGGCCAGCGCCGCCGTTCTCCAGAATCATTGCCACCGCCACCTGCGGGTTATCATAAGGGGCAAACGCCGTCATCAGCTTATGGTCACGCAGACGTTCGGCAATGCGGTGTGCGTTATAGGTTTCATTGGCTTTCAGGCCAAAGACCTGCGCCGTACCGGATTTCGCGGCCACTTTATATGGCGTACCGGCGAAATACTTGTGCGCGGTTCCGTTTGGACGGTTTGCCACACCGTACATACCGTCTTTCGCTATTTCCCAGAAGCCGGAATGGATGTCGCCTACCGGCGCTTCATGGGGCTGCACCCACGGCACTTTTTTGCCATCTTCAACGGTGCTTTGCAGCAGATGCGGAACTTTCACCACGCCGTCGTTAATGAGGATCATCATCGCTTTGTTCATCTGAAGCGGGGTGGCCGTCCAGTAACCCTGGCCGATACCCACCGGTATGGTATCACCCTGATACCACGGCTTCTTAAAGCGCTTCAGCTTCCACTCACGGGTTGGCATGTTGCCGGAGCGCTCTTCAGCCAGATCCACGCCGGTGTAGTGCCCGTAGCCGAATTTGCTCATCCACTCTGACAGGCGGTCAATGCCCATGTCATACGCCACCTGATAGAAGAAGGTATCCGCAGATTCTTCCAGAGATTTCGTAACGTTCAGATGTCCGTGGCCCCATTTCTTCCAGTCGCGATAGCGTTTTTCAGAGCCCGGTAGCTGCCACCAGCCCGGGTCAAACAGGCTGGTATTGCGGTTGATGACGCCCGCGCTCAGCGCCGAGACCGCCACGTACGGTTTAACCGTTGATGCCGGCGGGTAAACGCCTTGCGTGGCGCGGTTCACCAGCGGGGTGTTAGGGTCATTCAACAGGCCGGAGTAGTCTTTGCTGGAGATACCGTCAACAAAGAGGTTCGGGTCATAGCTTGGCATAGAAACCATGGCCAGAATGCCGCCGGTGCGCGGGTCGGTGACCACCACGGCGGCGCGGCTGCCCGCCAGCAGGGTTTCAATATACTGCTGCAGTTTGAGATCGAGCGTCAGATAGACGTCGTGCCCCGCCTGAGGCGGCACTTCCTTAAGCTGGCGAATGACGCGACCACGGTTGTTGACCTCAACTTCTTCATAGCCGGTCTGCCCGTGCAGGACATCTTCGTAGTAGCGCTCGATCCCCAGCTTGCCGATATCGTGCGTCGCGGCGTAGTTCGCCAGCTTGCCGTCTTTATCGAGGCGCTCGACGTCTTTATCGTTAATCTTGGAAACGTAGCCAATCACATGCGTCAGCGCGGATCCGTAAGGATAGTAGCGACGCTTGTAACCCTTCACTTCCACACCGGGAAAGCGGTACTGGTTCACCGCAAAACGGGCGACCTGGACTTCCGTCAGATTGGTTTTAACCGGAATGGAGGTGAAACGGTGAGAGCGGGCGCGCTCTTTTTTGAAGGCCGCGATATCATCATCGTTAAGATCGACAACGCTCCTTAGCGCTTCCAGCGTATTCTGCACGTTATCGACCTTCTCCGGCATCATCTCGACTTGATAGATGGTGCGGTTTAACGCCAGAGGGGTGCCGTTACGGTCGTAGATAATGCCGCGGCTGGGTGCGATAGGCACCAGCTTAATGCGGTTTTCGTTAGAACGCGTCTGGTAATCGGTAAAGCGGACAATTTGCAGATTATAAAGGTTGGCGATCAGCACGCCGGTAAGCAGCAAAATCCCCGTAAAGGCGACCAGCGCCCGGCGCACAAACAGCGCGGACTCAGCCGTATAGTCGCGAAAAGAATTCTGTAGTTTCATCCGCTGCTTAATCTACCCTGGTCAGTCATTACTCGCGGTGATAGGGGTGGTTGGTAGTAATGCTCCACGCGCGATACAAGCTTTCCGCCACCAGGACCCGCACGAGCGGGTGGGGCAGCGTCAGCGCAGAGAGAGACCAACTTTGTTCTGCTGCCGCTTTGCAGGCGGGGGATAACCCTTCAGGTCCGCCAATCAACAGACTGACGTCGCGGCCATCCTGCTTCCAGCGCTCCAGTTCATGCGCCAGCTGCGGCGTATCCCAGGGTTTACCTGGAATATCAAGGGTGACGATGCGGTTCTTGCCTGCGGCAGCAAGCATCAGTTCACCCTCTTTGTCGAGAATACGTTTGATATCCGCGTTCTTACCGCGCTTCCCGGCGGGGATCTCCACCAGTTCGAACGGCATGTCTTTGGGAAAACGACGCAGATATTCAGTAAAACCGGTTTGTACCCAGTCCGGCATTTTGGTGCCGACGGCGACCAGCTGCAACTTCACGCATTAACCCCAGAGTTTTTCCAGCTCATACAGGCGACGGCTCTCTTCCTGCATGACGTGGACAATCACATCGCCGAGGTCAACAACCACCCAGTCAGCGGTCGCTTCACCTTCAACGCCAAGCGGTAAGAGTCCTGCTGCGCGCGATTCCTGAACCACATGGTCGGCAATCGAAACAACATGACGCGTAGAGGTACCGGTGCAGATAATCATGCAGTCGGTAATACTGGATTTACCCTTAACGTCGATAGCGATGATGTCCTGACCTTTCAGGTCATCAATTTTGTCGATAACAAAATCCTGGAGTGCTTTACCCTGCAAGTTTTCCCCCTGGGTGAATGAGATTGTACAACTATGAATTCGTGGCCAGACAGTATACCTGAACTGACGCCCCTGTCGGGACAAATGTCACCGTCCGGGCTTTTGAAGGCGGGTATCATCCCACCCTCCGCCTGAGATTGCATCGCCATTTTTGTAAAACAATTTCTGTAAAGCAACGATCGGCGGGAAAGTCTGGCAGCGGAGGATAACAGTATGGCTTAACCTGTCAAGGCAGGATAATCAATATGCTGCTTTTTATGCCCTCCGGCTATTTATCTGCGGTTTTCTGATACAACCCGTGCGTATGAATATACGCCAGCACCGGGGCAGGCAGCAGATCGTCACAGGCTAAACCCTGCTGTAAACGTTCGCGAATAACGGTCGCAGAGATGTCGAACCACGGCGTCTCCGCCAGATAAATCTTCCCGGCGGGCTGGTTGTGAAGATCTTCAACGTTATCGGTGAGATGGTCTTCAAGCCACTGCTGATATTGCGCTTCGCGCATGGTCAGCGGGTAGCCCGGACGGCGGCAGACGAGCAGGTGGCTGTTCCCCAGAATGGTTTCATACTTGTGCCACGTGGGGAAATTGAGCAGGGAGTCCTGACCGATGATAAAGGCGAGCGGCTGGTCAGGCCCTTGCTCGGCCCGCCACTCCTGCAGCGTTTGCGCCGTCCACGAGGGGGTGTCGCGACGCAATTCCCGTTCATCCAGCCTGAAGAGCGGCTTATCCGCGATAGCCAGAGCGAGCATCTCTTTACGCTGCTCGCTGGTTGCTTCAGGCTGGGGGCGGTGCGGCGGAACATTATTGGGCATGATGGTAACGCGCTGCAGGCCGATCAGATTTGCCAGAATTTCTACCGGCTTCAGATGCCCGTAGTGTACCGGGTCAAAGGTGCCGCCATACAGGGCCTGTAAAGAGTGCATACTATCCATCAATAAATACGTCAGCCAGCGCCTTGTGGCAAAGCAGCAGGGAAAGGCTTTCCAGCTCCGCCCACACCGACTGGCCGTAATCTTGTTTTAGGGTAAGCTCGGCGCGCATCAGAAGCTGCACAGCCTGGCGCAGCTGTTCATGGCTCAGGCGGTTGATGGCCTCGGTGGTCATTGCCCGCCGGTTTTGCCACACCCGGTGTTTATCAAACAGGGAGCGTAACGGCGTATGGGCCGACTGGCGCTTGAGCGTTATCAGTAGCAACAGTTCGCGCTGCAGCGTGCGCAGCAGAATGACGGGTTCACTGCCCTCCAGGCGCAGCTGCTGGAGAATATGCAGGGCGCGTTTGCTTTTCGCCGACAACAGAGCATCCACCCAGTGGAACGGCGTGAAGTGTGCGGCATCGTTAACGGCCTGCTCAACGCGCGGTAAGGTCAGCTTGCCGTCCGGCCAGAGCAGGGAGAGCCTGTCCAGCGCCTGTGCCAGGGCCAGCAGGTTGCCTTCATAGCAGTAGCAGAGCAGTTGGTTCGCCGCATCGTCCAGTTGAAGGTTGTGCTGCTTCGCTCTCGCGGCGACCCATTTAGGCAGGTGCGCCTGCTCAGGCGTCTGGCAGGTGACCAGCACCGCGTGGGTCGCGAGCTGGGTGAACCATGCCGCGTTTTCCTGCGCTTTGGTGAGCTTGCTGCCGCGCACAATTAACAGCAGATCGCTATGTAACAGGCTGACCAGCGTGGCCAGTTGCTCATTGATGGCCGCGTTAGGGCCGCTCTCCGGCAGCAGGATCTGGATTGTCTGGCGCGACGCAAAAAGGCTCATCGCCTGACAGAGTGAGAAGAGGGCGTTCCAGTCGGTGGCGTTATCCACCTGAACGGTATGGTGTTCATCAAAGCCCTGAGCCGCGGCCGCATGCCGCACGGCATCCAGGCTTTCCTGAAGTAGTAACGGGTCGTTTCCGAGCAGCAGATACGCCGCGCGCAGCCCTTCATTGAGCTGCGCGCGGAGTTGTTCAGGATACAGCCTGATCATCATTTACCCAGAGAGGTAGAAACAGGAGGCGTACTGGCATCCGGTTTTTCAATAATGTCAGAGCCTTCTCGGTTAGACGCTGCAATACCCGGCAGTTTGCGGATCAGCTGTTCCGCCGCCTTGTCGTACATTTCGTTGATGATAATCTGCTGTTCGGCATCTTTTGCCAGCGCGGTTTGCGGGTTATCAAAGAACGAACGATACACTTTTGCGCTGATCGGATAGATGTCTTTACCCGGGATCAGTACAGCCGCGTTGACCGACAGCACCATCTGATATTCAGCCGTGCGGCCGTCCTGGAAGATGGACGCCGTATCCTGGCCCAGCGTCATTCCCAGTACGCGCAGAGACGGTACATCCTGGCGCAGCGTACCTTTCTCAATAAGCTCAACGCCGTTCAGGCGCAGCTGATTACGAATGGCCCGGCTGAGCGGTCCGTTTGGATCCCCGGAATCAAAGATCATTGTTTTCATCTCAGCAGGCACCGCCGTGGTGTTGCGCAGATGCCAGCCACAGCCAGCGGTGACAAGCACCGCCAGAGATAAGAGTATTGTTGCCAGTTGTCGCACGTTTCCTCCCGCGCTTAGCCAACGACCAGATTGAGCAGTTTACCCGGTACGTAGATCGCTTTACGTAAGGTAACGCCCTCAAGATATTTCGCAACCAGAGGTTCCTGGCCCGCGCGCTCGCGAACCTGATCTTCAGTTGCATCGACCGCCACGGTAATTTTACCACGGACTTTGCCGTTGACCTGGACCACCACCAGCGTGGTGTTTTCCACCATCGCTGCTTCGTCAGCCACCGGCCACGGCGCGTTGTCGATATCGCCTTCGCCTTTCAGCTCCTGCCACAAGGTGAAGCTGACGTGTGGCGTGAACGGGTTAAGCATGCGAACCACGGCCAGCAGCGCTTCACGCATGATGGCACGATCCTGCTCGCCGTCCTGCGGGGCTTTCGCCAGCTTGTTCATCAGTTCCATAATAGCCGCAATTGCGGTATTGAAGGTCTGACGACGACCAATATCATCGGTCACTTTCGCGATCGTTTTATGAACATCACGACGCAGCGCCTGCTGATCTTCGCTCAGCGCAGCGGCGTTCAGTGCCGGAGCATCACCCTGTGCGGTATGTTCGTACACCAGCTTCCAGACGCGTTTCAGGAAGCGGTTCGCGCCTTCTACGCCGGATTCCTGCCACTCAAGGGTCATATCAGCCGGAGAAGCAAACATCATGAACAGACGTACGGTGTCCGCGCCGTAACGCTCAACCATCACCTGCGGGTCGATACCGTTGTTTTTAGACTTGGACATCTTGCTCATGCCGGTATAAACCAGTTCATGGCCTTCAGCGTCTGTCGCCTTCACGATACGGCCTTTCTCGTCGCGCTCAACGATCGCATCAACTGGAGAAACCCAGTTACGCTCTCCGTTCGCGCCAACGTAGTAGAAGGCGTCTGCCAGCACCATACCCTGGCACAGCAGCTGTTTAGCGGGCTCGTCAGAGTTCACCATGCCGGCATCGCGCATCAGCTTATGGAAAAAGCGGAAGTAGAGCAGGTGCATGATGGCGTGTTCGATACCACCAATATAGATATCTACCGGCAGCCAGTAGTTGGCGGCGTCAGAATCCAGCATGCCTTCTTTGTACTGCGGGCAGGTGTAGCGCGCGTAGTACCAGGAAGACTCCATAAAGGTATCGAAGGTGTCGGTTTCACGCAGCGCAGGCTGGCCGTTGACGGTGGTTTTGGCCCACTCAGGATCGGCTTTGATCGGGCTGGTGATGCCGTCCATGACCACGTCTTCCGGCAGGATCACGGGCAGCTGATCTTCAGGCGTTGGCATGACGGTGCCGTCTTCCAGGGTCACCATTGGAATTGGCGCACCCCAGTAACGCTGACGGGACACGCCCCAGTCGCGCAGACGGAAGTTCACTTTACGCTCGCCCACGCCCAGTGAGGCCAGCTTATCGGCGATGGCGTTGAAGCCCTCTTCGAAGCTGAGGCCGCTGAACTCACCGGAGTTGAACAGGGTGCCTTTTTCGGTCAACGCCTGCTCGGACAGGTCAGGTTCAGAACCATCGGCGGCCAGAATAACGGCTTTAATCGGCAGGTTGTATTTGGTGGCAAACTCGTAGTCGCGCTGATCGTGACCCGGAACGGCCATTACTGCACCTGTACCGTACTCCATCAGAACGAAGTTTGCTGCCCAGACCGGGATCGCTTCGCCCGTCAGCGGGTGCTTAGCATAGAAGCCCGTCGCAACGCCTTTTTTCTCCATCGTCGCCATGTCGGCTTCGGCCACTTTCGTGTTGCGGCATTCGTCGATGAAGGTCGCCAGTTCCGGGTTGTTCTCTGCCGCTTTCTGCGCCAGTGGGTGACCTGCGGCCACGGCCAGATAGGTCGCACCCATGAAGGTGTCCGGACGGGTGGTGTAGACGGTCAGGGTCTGGTCGTAGTTCTCAACGTTGAAGGTAATTTCCACGCCTTCAGAACGGCCGATCCAGTTGCGCTGCATGGTCTTAACGGTGTCAGGCCAGTGATCCAGTGTATCCAGATCGTTCAGCAGTTCGTCAGCGTAAGCGGTGATTTTGATAAACCACTGCGGGATCTCTTTACGCTCAACTTTGGTGTCGCAGCGCCAGCAGCAGCCGTCGATAACCTGCTCGTTCGCCAGAACGGTCTGGTCATTCGGGCACCAGTTAACGGCAGAGGTCTTCTTGTACACCAGGCCTTTTTTGTACAGCTCGGTGAAGAACTTCTGCTCCCAGCGGTAGTATTCCGGGGTACAGGTCGCCAGCTCGCGGCTCCAGTCATAGCCGAAGCCCAGCATTTTGAGCTGGTTTTTCATGTACGCGATGTTGTCGTACGTCCACGGTGCCGGAGCGGTATTGTTTTTTACCGCTGCGCCTTCTGCAGGCAGGCCGAACGCATCCCAGCCGATTGGCTGCAGAACGTTTTTGCCCAGCATGCGCTGGTAACGGGCGATCACATCACCGATGGTGTAGTTACGCACGTGGCCCATGTGTAGTCGACCAGAAGGATAGGGAAGCATCGACAGGCAGTAATACTTCTCTTTGCTCTCGTCTTCGGTTACTTCAAAGGTGCGCTTCTCGTCCCAGTGTTGCTGGACTTTTGATTCTATCTCTTCCGGGCGGTATTGCTCTTGCATGGCAGCCAGTGGTCCTGTGTTCAATACAGCTACAAAAATGTAGCCAATGGATGTGGTAATTCAGATCCGCATAGCATAGCCCAAACGCCCGCGTCAAAACAGCCTTTCGCGCAATTGCACTTTGCAGGAATTTACCGGGTCTGTGCTTCACCTGACAAAGCGGCGGCGAAATAAGGTCTATTATTAGAAATAGTTACTTACCCGGGAGGCAAAATGATGAACAAGGTTGCTCAATTTTACCGCGAACTGGTGGCGACACTGACGGAACGGCTGCGTAACGGCGAGCGCGATATTGACGCGCTGGTCGAACAGGCGCGTGAACGGGTGACGCAAACGGGTGAGTTAACGCGAACCGAAGTGGAAGAGGTGACGCGCGCCGTACGCCGCGATCTGGAAGAGTTCGCGCGCAGCTACGAAGAGAGCCAGGATGAGATCGCCGACAGCGTCTTTATGCGGGTGATCAAAGAGAGCCTGTGGCAGGAGCTGGCGGATATTACCGATAAAACACAGCTGGAGTGGCGCGAGGTGTTCCAGGATTTAAATCATCACGGCGTGTACCAGAGCGGTGAAGTGGTGGGGCTGGGGAATCTGGTGTGCGAGAAGTGCCATCACCATATTGCGGTATATACGCCGGATGTGTTGCCGCTGTGCCCGAAGTGCGGGCACGATCAGTTCCAGCGTCGCCCGTTTGAGCCATAAGTAAAAGCGCAGTTTAGTTCCCTCTCCCCGTGGGAGAGGGCGTCAGGCCGCACAATAGTAAGCAAGTCTTTCCGCCAGCAAATCCACAAACGCCTCCCGGTCGATATCCACCATCAGCGTCGTATTCGGTTTATTCCCCGTCAGCGAATAGTAATCCACCACCGTCATCCCCTGGGTATATTTCCCCTGCGTCTCCACGCCAACCCATCTGTCCACCGTAGTAAACATTTCAGGCTTCAGCAGCCAGGCGATGGTGCACGGGTCATGCAGCGGCGCGCCGTGAAAGCCCCATTTCTCGGCTTTGTGATACTCCATAAAGAAGTCGAGCAGCTCGGCTACGGTTGTCGCAACCGGGTTGCCCACGGCGCGGAAGCGGTCAATATCGTCTGCCATAATCTGTGCCCGATGCGTCACGTCCAGCCCCGCCATCACAATCGGCAGGCCCGACTGGAAGACGATCTCCGCAGCCTCCGGATCAACAAAGATGTTGAATTCGGCCGCAGGCGTCCAGTTCCCCAGCCCCATTGATCCGCCCATGATGACGATACGGGCGATGTTGCTGTGCAGTTCAGGATGGCTGTTCAGCAGAAGCGCAACGTTGGTCTGCGGGCCGGTAGCCACCAGCGTCACGGGCTCTGCGCTTTCACGCAGCACCTTCGCCATTAGCTCGACGGCGGTGCAGTCTTGCGGTGTGAAACCTGGCTCCGGCAGCGCCGGGCCATCCAGCCCGCTTTCACCGTGAACGTTGTCGGCAATGATCAGCTCGCGCATCAGCGGCTTAACGGCGCCGCCTGCGACAGGAATATCGGTGCGTTTCAGCAGCGTCAGCATTCGTAAAACGTTGCGCAGGGTTTTGTCCGGCGTCTGATTTCCGGCGGACGAGGTGACCGCTTTCACGTCCAGTTCCGGGGAGGCAAGCGCGAGGACGAGCGCGATCGCGTCATCATGACCCGGATCGCAGTCGAGAATTATAGGGTGTGCCATAGCGTTCTCCATTCTTAGCATTATTTTGTGACAAGGTTAACGCTGCGATGTGACGCCGAATAGAAAAAGAGATCTAAAGCGTGAAGCAGTGCGCAATCCGCAGATTGCGCACCGAGAAGATTAGTGCAGGATTTTCGCGAGGAAATCTTTGGCGCGTTCGGATTTCGGGTTGGCGAAGAACTCTTCTTTCGGTGAGTCTTCGACAATTTTCCCTTCGTCCATGAAGATCACGCGGTTGGCCACTTTACGGGCGAAGCCCATTTCGTGCGTCACCACCATCATGGTCATCCCTTCGTGCGCCAGCTCGACCATCACGTCCAGCACTTCGTTGATCATTTCAGGATCGAGTGCTGACGTGGGCTCATCGAACAGCATCGCCACCGGATCCATGCACAGCGCGCGCGCAATCGCCACACGCTGCTGCTGGCCGCCGGAAAGCTGTGCCGGGAACTTATCGGCATGTGCAGAAAGCCCCACGCGCTCCAGAAGCTTGAGCCCCTTTTCGCGCGACGCTTTTTTATCACGCTTGAGCACTTTGACCTGAGCCAGCGTCAGGTTCTCAATAATGGACAGATGAGGGAATAGCTCAAAATGCTGGAACACCATGCCGACGTGAGAGCGAAGCTGGGCCAGGTTGGTTTTCTTGTCGTTCACTTTCGTGCCGTTAACAACAATTTCGCCCTGCTGCACAGGCTCCAGACCATTAACCGTTTTGATCAGCGTAGACTTACCGGAACCGGACGGCCCGCACACCACCACCACATCGCCTTTTTTGACTTCGGTGGAGCAGTCGGTCAGCACCTGAAAGTGCCCATACCATTTAGAAACATTTTTCAGGGAAATCATTATACCGTCCTTTTCTTCAGCCAGCTGACCAACAGCGACGCGCTTAAACTAATCACAAAATAGACCGCACCCGCGAAGAGCACCATCTCGACCTGCGTACCATCACGTTCACCTATGGTCGACGCGGTACGGAAGAAGTCCGCCAGACTCAGAACGTAAACCAGAGAGGTATCCTGGAACAGCACGATACCCTGGGTCAGCAGGAGCGGAACCATGGCGCGAAACGCCTGAGGCAGAATGATGAGCTGCATGGACTGCCAGTGCGTCATTCCCAGCGCCAGCGCGGCGCTGGACTGCCCACGGGAGATACTCTGGATACCCGCACGGATAATCTCTGAATAGTAAGCGGCCTCAAACATCGAGAACGCCACCATCGCAGAGATCAGGCGGATGTCGGTTTTCGGCGACAGTCCCAGCACATTCTGTAAGAAGCCTGGAACAATCAGGTAAAACCACAGCAGCACCATCACCAGCGGGATGGAGCGGAAGACGTTAACGTAGGCAGTCGCAAACCAGGCGAGCGGCTTAAAGCTCGACAGGCGCATGACGGCCAGCAGGGTGCCCCAGACGATACCCACGACGATAGCGATCGCGGTGATCTTTAGGGTAATCACCAGGCCATCGAGCAGGTAAGGCATGGATGGAACAATAGAACTCCAGTCAAATTCGTACATTATTTGCCTCCCAGATTGCCCGGCAGGCGTACTTTGCGTTCAACCAGGTTCATCACCAGCATGATGAAAGCGTTAATCAGAACATACGCGAGCGTGATCGCGGTGAAGGATTCCCACGCATGAGCGGAGTAATCCAGCAGCTTGCCCGCCTGTGCAGCCATATCCACCAGGCCGATGGTTGAGGCGATGGCCGAGTTTTTCACCAGGTTCATCATCTCAGAGGTCATCGGTGGAACGATAACGCGGTAGGCGTTAGGCAGCAGCACGTAGCGGTAGGTTTGTGGCAGGGTCAGGCCCATCGCCAGGCCCGCATTTTTTTGTCCGCGTGGCAATGACTGAATGGCGGCTCGCACCTGCTCGCAAACGCGCGCAGCGGTAAACAGCCCCAGACACATCATGGAGGAGACAAAGAACTGCACGTTCGGATCCAGCTCCGACTTGAACCACATGCCAATATTTTCCGGCAGCAGTTCCGGGATGACCAGATACCAGGTAAAGAACTGCACGATGAGCGGAACGTTACGGAACAGCTCCACATACAGTGTGCCAATTGTTGAAAGAAAACGGTTAGGGACGGTTCGCAGAATACCGAACAGCGAACCGACAAGAAACGCGATGATCCACGCCGTTATCGATAATGCCACGGTAACCTGAAAGCCGCTCCACAGCCAGCCAAGATAGGTGGTGTTGCCGAACGGGGCTTGTTGCAGGAAGATGCCCCAGTTCCAGTCTATTGACATAATAAACTCCAGAAAAAAGAGGGTAGCAGCGCTACCCTCGAAGATTGGTGAGAAGCTCTTTTTTCGCGCTGAGTGGGGAACGACCACTCAGCGTATATGTCTGTCCATGCTTCCCGACAATCGAGAGGGCAGGAGATCCCGCCCCTGTTGTTCTAATTAGTTAAGAGCCTTGTCATTTGGAGATTTGAACAGCGCTTTCATGTCGTCAGACAGTTCAAAGTTCATATTGAGATTTTTTGGTGGAATCGGGTTCTTAAACCACTTGTCGAACCATTTTTCCGCTTCGCCGGAGGTCTGCACCTGGGCGATAGTGTCATCGATCAGCTTTTTGAACTGCGGATCGTCTTTACGCAGCATGCAGCCGTAGGCTTCTTTGGACTGCGCGGTACCGACGATATCCCAGTTGTCTGGTTTCTTTGCCTTCGCACGTTCGCCCGCCAGCAGGGCGTCATCCATCATAAACGCGACGGCACGACCACTTTCCAGCGTACGGAAGGAGTCGCCATGGTCTTTCGCGCTGATGATGCGCATATCCATTTTCTTCTCGTCGTTCAGCTTGTGCAGCAGGACTTCAGAAGTGGTACCGGAGGTCACAACGACCGCCTTGCCTTTCAGGTCAGCAAAATCTTTGATCGCGCCGCCCTTCTTGGTCAGCAGACGGGTGCCCACGACAAAGATGGTGTCAGAGAAGGCCGCCTGTTTTTGACGCTCGAGGTTGTTGGTGGTGGAACCACACTCGAAGTCAAAGGTGCCGTTTTGCAGCAGCGGAATACGGTTCTGTGAAGTGATTGGGATCAGCTTCACCTGCAGGTCAGGTTTGTTCAGCTTTTTCTTCACAGCTTCAACGATAGCGTTGGAGTAATCCTGTGAATAGCCCACGACTTTTTGCGTGTTGTCGTAGTAAGAGAACGGGACGGAAGATTCACGGTGGCCGACCACGATGACGCCGTTTTTGGCAATCTTGTCGAGAGTGCTGCCTGCTGCCGGAGCGTCTTCAGCGTGAACCACGCCTGCGGACATTCCCATAACCAGCATTGCTGTGGCCAGTTTACGTAATTGCATACCCAACTCCTTTCTTATCAGCGCCAGTGACGCATAGATACCCATTGTGATGTTGTTATATCTCGCGCAATGCGAGTGCAGTGTTATGCAAGCTTGTTAACATTTAGTCTGGCTTAATGTAAAGATTTTGCTGCGTTATTGTTTATTTTTGCGAAGCGCGCCGCACCATTCAGAGGCAATAATCTCCCGTTGCACCGTTTCGGTGCTAGCGACGATCTACACTGGTGCGACAAGGTTGCACGTTAAGCCAGACAGCGTTTACGTGAATAAATAAAGCAACAGGCGTGCCAGAATTGAAGATTGGGAGGAAATTGCCGGGTAAGGCGCAGTCGCCACCCGGCATCAGAAGGCAAGATTATTTATGACGCTGACGCAGGCTCATCAGCACGGCGCCAAAGCCGAACAGCGCGGTCAGGATCCACAGTGGCCAGTTGCCGGTGCGGGCGTACGGCGTCAGGCCCGTGGTAGGCGTGACTTGGGTTGTCAGCACTTCACGGGTGAACTGCGGGATCATGGCCTGGATTTCGCCCTTTGGGCCAATCACGGCGGTGATGCCGTTATTGGTGCTACGCAGCAGCGGACGCGCCAGCTCCAGAGAACGCATGCGCGCCATCTGGAAGTGCTGCCACGGGCCGATTGATTTACCGAACCACGCATCGTTGGAGATGGTCAGCAGATAGTCGGTGTCCGGGCGGAAGTTATCGCGCACCTGCTCGCCGAGGATGATTTCGTAGCAGATGGCGGCCGTCAGGGCCAGACCGTGCGCGTGAAGCTGGGGCTGAACGTACGGACCGCGGCTGAAGGAGGACATCGGCAGGTCAAAGAACGGTGCCAGCGGACGCAAAATAGACTCCAGCGGCACAAATTCACCGAACGGCACAAGGTGGTTCTTGTTGTACCGGTCGGTGGAGTGGTAGCTGTATTCGCTGTCTTTGCCGAGCGTAATAATGGTGTTGTAGGTGTCGTAGCGGTTCTGCTGATTCAGGCGCGCATCAACAATGCCGGTAACCAGGGTGCTGCCGCGCGCCACCAGCAGATCGTTCATCATGTTGAGGAACGGCTGCTGGTTAATTTCCAGATCGGGAATAGCGGATTCTGGCCAGATAATCAGCTGCGATTTGCCCATCACCTCTTCGGTGGCGTTGGCGTAGATCTTTAGCGTGTTCAGCAACTCTTTTTCGTCCCACTTCATGGACTGCGGGATATTCCCCTGCACCATGGAAACCTGCATGGCGCGCTCGGGCTCGGGCGTGAACCACTGGATATAGCGCAGCGGGAAGGGCAGAGCGAACAGCACCAGCGCCACAGCCAGCGGCTTCCAGCCGCGCGTGACCAGCGCCAGTACCAGCAGGCCGCTTACCACCATCAGCAGAAAGTTAATGGCTTCAACGCCCATTACCGGTGCCAGACCTTTCAGCGGGCCGTCAATCTGGCTGTAGCCGAACTGCAGCCACGGGAAGCCGGTCAGCACCCAGCCGCGGAGGAACTCGGTAATCTGCCAGACCACCGGCGCGGCAATGGCGACACGCAGCCAGGTGGTTTTAGGCCACAGGCGAGAGAGAATTCCGGCGAACAGACCGGTATAGAGCGAGAGATAGGCGGCGAGCAGGACGACCAGGAAGACGTTAACCGGCCCCGGCATCCCGCCAAACTGTGCGATGCTGACGTAGACCCAGTTAATGCCGGAGCCAAATAGCCCCAGCCCCCAGAAGTAGCCGATCGCAGCGGCCTGTACCGGACGACGATTCAGGGTTAACCCCTGAAGCCCCATCAGGGAGAGAATGGCCGCGGGCCAGATATCGTAAGGAGAAAAAGCCAGCGTACCGCTGGCTCCGAGTAACAGCGCCAGCAGCAAACGGACGCGCTGGCGTTCAAGCAATGGGGCAAATGCCATTTACATTAATCTTCCAGTTTTGGCACCGGTGAATCGTCCGGCGTTCTGACGTGAACCTGTATAATACGTCGGCTGTCGGCCATTGCCACTTTGAACTGGTAACCGTCGATGTCAACGGTCTCACCGCGCGCCGGAAGATGGCCAAAGGCCTGCATCACCAGCCCGCCAATGGTATCGACCTCTTCATCGCTGAAGTGGGTACCGAAGGCGTCGTTGAAATCTTCAATCGAGGCCAGCGCGCGCACGGTCCAGGTGTGTCGGCTAAGCTGACGGAAGTCGATATCTTCTTCTTCGTCGTACTCGTCTTCGATTTCGCCCACGATCAGCTCAAGAATATCTTCGATCGTGACAAGACCTGAGACACCGCCGAATTCATCAATAACAATCGCCATGTGGTAACGCTGAGAGCGAAACTCTTTCAGCATTCGATCCACACGTTTACTTTCCGGCACGACCACGGCCTGGCGTAACACTTTTTCCATGCTGAAGGCTTCGGCATCGCTGCGCATAAACGGCAGCAGATCTTTGGCCATCAAAATCCCTTCGATGTGATCTTTATCTTCGCTGATGACCGGGAAACGCGAGTGGGCGGATTCGATGATCACATCGAGGCACTCGTCCAGCGTCTGGTTACGTTTCAGGGTGATCATCTGCGAGCGAGGGATCATGATGTCGCGGACGCGCTGGTCGGCAATGTCCATGACCCCTTCGAGCATTTCGCGCGTATCTTCGTCGATAAGGTCGTTCTGCCCGGAATCACGAATCAGCTCCAGCAGTTCATCACGGTTTTTCGGCTCGCCGTGGAAAAGCTGGTTCAGAATGAGGGAGAAAAATCCCTTTTTACTGGTTGTCGTGTCGCTACTGTGTGAATTGTCGTCGCTCATGGCGTTTGTTAAGGGTTCTCTTGTTAGTTCAATGTTAACCGCCGCGCTATGTCCCTGCGCGGCGGCATGGTAGTCAGTAACTGACTATTCTTTCTCGGCAATGTACGGATCCTCATAGCCCAGAGCAAGCATTATCTCTGTCTCAAGGGACTCCATCTCTTCCGCTTCGTCATCTTCAATGTGGTCGTAGCCCAGCAGGTGCAGGCTGCCATGCACCACCATATGCGCCCAGTGCGCTTCCAGCGGTTTCTGCTGCTCTTTGGCTTCCTGCTCAACCACCTGACGGCAGATGATCAGATCGCCCAGCAGCGGCATCTCAATACCCGGCGGCGCTTCGAACGGGAAAGAGAGCACGTTGGTTGGCTTATCTTTCCCTCGGTAGGTCAGGTTAAGCTCATGGCTTTCCGCTTCATCCACCAGGCGAATCGTGACTTCTGATTCTTCCTGAAACTGGGGGATTACCGCATCCAGCCATTTCTGAAACTGTGCCTCTTCTGGCATGCCGGAATTTTCTTCACATGCCAGCTGTAAATCGAGGATCACCTGACTCATTTCTGTTCTTGCTCCTGCGCTTCGCGCTTACGTTCCGCGGCCTGTTCGGCCCTGCGTTTTTGATCCGCCTCTTCCCAGGCTTCATAGGCGTTAACGATGCGCGCGACCACCGGGTGGCGAACAACGTCTTCACTGTGGAAGAAGTTAAAGCTAATTTCGTCTACCTCTGACAGCACCTCAATGGCGTGGCGCAGGCCTGATTTAGTGCTGCGCGGCAGGTCGATCTGGGTGACGTCACCGGTGATCACCGCTTTCGAGTTGAAGCCGATACGCGTCAGGAACATTTTCATCTGTTCGATGGTGGTGTTCTGGCTTTCATCGAGAATGATGAACGCGTCGTTGAGCGTGCGGCCGCGCATGTAGGCGAGCGGGGCCACTTCGATCACGTTACGTTCGATCAGCTTCTCCACTTTCTCGAAGCCGAGCATCTCGAACAGCGCGTCGTACAGCGGGCGCAGGTAAGGGTCGACCTTCTGGCTCAGATCGCCGGGCAGGAAGCCGAGTTTTTCACCCGCTTCAACGGCGGGGCGGGTCAGCAGGATACGACGGATCTCCTGACGCTCCAGCGCATCCACCGCAGCGGCAACCGCCAGATAGGTTTTACCTGTACCCGCGGGACCCACGCCGAAGGTGATGTCATGGTCAAGAATGTTGGCGATGTACTGCGCCTGGTTCGGCGTACGCGGCTTGATGACGCCACGCTTGGTCTTGATATTGATCGCCTTGCCGTAGTCCGGCACACTTTCCGCGCTCTGCTCAAGCACGCGCGCCTCTTTAATGGCGAGGTGGATCTGTTCCGGCTCAATATCCTGAATTTCGCCGCGCATCGGGGCGGTATCGACATACAGGTTGCGCAGAATATCTGCTGCCGCGTTGACGCAGATAGGGCGTCCGGTGAGTTTGAAATGGTTATCGCGACGATTGATTTCGATACCCAGACGTCGCTCCAGTTGTTTGATGTTGTCATCAAACGGCCCGCACAGGCTCAGCAGGCGAGCGTTGTCTGCGGGCTCAAGGCTAATTTCACGCGTATCTATGTTCAAACTGTTCCTCTTTAAATGGTTAACTGACCCGCTGCCACACGGCGCAATAGAACGGTTATTACCGAAATTATTCACGCCACAGAATAAAGGCGCAAGCGTTGCGGTAGATATTGGGGGTGATGAGAGGAAATACAAGGCCTGCCGAAGAGGCAGGCCTGAAGGATCAAGGCTGGTAAATCCCAACGCCAGAATCGTTTTCTTTGCGGGTACGAGAAATAACGGATTCCGGTGACTCGGCAATACGCAGGCCCATTTCGTCCTCGGTGCGTACCACCTTCGCTCGCAGCGAGTTGGTCAGCACTTCGACAATTTCGACGTCCACAAATTTACCGATCATGTCCGGGGTGCCTTCGAAGTTCACCACGCGGTTGTTCTCGGTTCGACCAGAGAGTTCCATGATGCTCTTGCGGGAAGTACCTTCCACCAGAATGCGCTGGACGGTGCCGAGCATACGGCGGCTCCAGGCGTTGGCCTGCTGGTTGATGCGTTCCTGAAGAATATACAGACGCTGCTTTTTCTCTTCTTCCGGCACGTCATCAACCATGTCGGCCGCAGGCGTGCCAGGACGCGCTGAGAAGATGAAGCTGTAGCTGACGTCAAAGTTCACTTCACCGATGAGCTTCATGGTGCGCTCGAAGTCATCAGCGGTTTCGCCTGGGAAGCCGACGATAAAGTCAGAGCTAATCTGGATATCCGGGCGCGCTTCGCGCAGCTTGCGGATGGTGGATTTGTACTCCAGCACCGTATGCGGGCGGCCCATCAGGTTCAGCACGCGGTCAGAGCCGCACTGAATCGGCAGGTGCAGGAAGCTCACCAGCTCTGGCGTATCGCGATACACGTCAATGATGTCGTCGGTAAACTCCATCGGATGGCTGGTGGTAAAGCGAATACGGTCAATGCCGTCAATCGCGGCTACCAGGCGCAGCAGTTCGGCAAAGCTGCCGGTGGTGCCGTCGTAGTTCTCGCCGCGCCAGGCGTTAACGTTCTGGCCCAGCAGGTTCACTTCGCGAACGCCCTGCGCGGCAAGCTGGGCAATTTCAAACAGAATGTCGTCCGCAGGGCGGCTGACCTCTTCACCGCGGGTGTAAGGCACCACGCAGTAGGTACAGTATTTATTGCAGCCTTCCATGATCGAGACGAAGGCGGTCGGGCCATCGGCGCGCGGCTCTGGCAGACGGTCAAATTTCTCGATCTCCGGGAAGCTGACGTCAACGACCGGGCTACGGTTACCGCGAACCTGATTGATCATCTCCGGCAGGCGGTGCAGGGTCTGAGGACCAAAGACGATATCCACATACGGGGCTCTCTGACGGATCAGCTTACCTTCCTGCGACGCGACGCAGCCACCGACGCCAATGATCAGGTCCGGATTTTTCCGTTTGAGAAGCTTCCAGCGGCCTAACACATGAAAGACTTTTTCCTGTGCTTTTTCACGAATTGAACAGGTGTTCAGCAGCAGCACATCGGCTTCTTTCGCATTTTCAGTCAGCTGGTATCCGTGGGTGGTATCCAGCAGATCGGCCATCTTGGATGAATCGTATTCGTTCATCTGACAGCCCCAGGTTTTTATATGGAGTTTTTTAGTCATCGACTTGCTCAGCTCAGGATTGCAAGCCGCGTATTGTAATGCTTTGGTGGGGTTGTGACCAGTATGAAGGTTGTGTGTCTCAGGACCGCAAAAATCCGGTAAACTTAAGGGATTCTCCAATAAGGAAAATTGACCATGACACTCCAACACACCGAAGTTGCCGTTGTCGGCGGCGGTATGGTCGGCGGCGCGCTGGCGCTGGGGCTGGCGCAGCAGGGATTTGATGTAACCGTTATTGAACAGGCGGCTCCCCCGGCATTCGATCCCGCCAGCAAACCGGACGTGCGCATTTCCGCCATCAGCGCGGCGTCCGTCGATCTGCTGCGCGGCCTGGGCGTCTGGGAGGCGGTGCAGGCGATGCGCGCACACCCTTACAGCCGTCTTGAAACCTGGGAGTGGGAAAATGCCCACGTGTCGTTTGACGCCGCCGAGCTGAAGCTGCCACGCCTGGGCTATATGGTGGAAAACAACGTGCTCCAGCTGGCGCTCTGGCAGGCGCTGGAGGCACATCCGAAGGTGACGCTGCGTATGCCTGCGTCACTTAAGGCACTGCATCCTCATGAAAGCGGCTATTTGCTGACGCTGGACAGCGGCGATGAACTGGCCGTGAAGCTGGTCGTCGGGGCCGATGGCGCTAACTCGCAGGTCAGGGAGATGTCGGGTATTGGGGTTCATGCCTGGCAATATCAGCAATCCTGCATGTTAATCACCGTTCAGTGTGAGAATGCGCCGGGCGAAAGCACCTGGCAGCACTTTACGCCGAACGGCCCGCATGCATTCTTGCCGCTGTTTGATAACTGGGCTTCACTGGTGTGGTACGACAAACCGGCGCGCATTCGCCAGCTGCAGGGGCTGTCGATGGAGCAGCTGCAGCGCGAGATCCTGCTTCACTTCCCGAGCCGCCTTGGCAACGTGACGCCAGTCACCGCAGGTGCATTCCCGCTCACGCGCCGTCATGCTTTACAGTATGTCCGAGGAGGGCTGGCGCTGGTGGGCGATGCGGCACACACTATCCACCCGCTGGCGGGGCAGGGAGTCAACCTTGGATACCGTGACGTCGATGCGTTACTGGACGTGCTGGGCAACGCACGCGCTCACGCGGAAGCCTGGGCCAGCCATCAGGTACTGAAGCGCTACCAGACGCGCCGTATGGCGGATAACTTCATCATGCAGTCAGGGATGGATCTGTTTTATGCCGGTTTCAGCAATGACCTGGCCCCGGTGCGCATTCTGCGTAACATTGGCTTAATGGCGGCAGAGCGTGCCGGTGGGCTGAAGCGTCAGGCGCTGAAATACGCCCTCGGACTCTAATCTTAATTCCCTCTCCCCGTGGGAGAGGGGTAGGGTGAGGGCATCAGGCCGCACTATTCTGAGCAACAAAAACAAAAAAGCCCGCAGAGCGGGCTTGTTTGTTTTAAGTGGCTGGGGTGCAGGGATTCGAACCCCGGAATGCTGGTATCAGAAACCAGAGCCTTACCGCTTGGCGACACCCCAATTGCGTTAAACAGACTGCTTAACGACTTTTAAATTGGCTGGGGTACGAGGATTCGAACCTCGGAATGCCGGAATCAGAATCCGGTGCCTTACCGCTTGGC
>NZ_JADBQO010000028.1:143830-178919 GCF_014895875.1 Enterobacter cloacae complex sp. P12RS | reverse complement strand
GCGCTTTTTCAAAACATCCACCCGACGAAGCGCCACTGAATATTTGCATCATTTTTTCATCCCCCCATTAAAAGATGAAAATTTTTACCATATAAATATTTTATAGTGAAAATTATCATCACAAACCAGGAGGCCGATCATACTTTTTTAAAATGACTGGCATCTTTCCCCCGCTTTCCGCCACACTAGTCGCAGTGAAACACATTAAGGACGTGGCATGTCGGACCATGAAAACCTGCTGCTGAAGCTCCGCCAGGAGGCTTCCGGGTACAGCCCAACGCAACAAAAACTCGGTGAGTTTGTCCTCAGCGACCCTGCCCGGGTGCTCTACCTGACCATCACCGAACTGGCGCGAGAGAGCCACACCAGCGAGGCCAGCGTGACGCGTCTTTGCCGGACGCTGGGGTGCAAGGGGTATAACGAATTCAAAATGGCGCTGGCGCTGGATATTCAGCAGGGCCAGCCCGCGCGTCAGGCGGGGGATGAGATTGACAGCGTGGTGGATGAATCGGTGCAGGCTTTGCAGGATACCGCGAGACTCCTCGACCGCGCGCTGCTTGAAAAAGCCGCACTGGCGCTGCATCAGGCGCAGTCCGTGCAGATTTATGGCGTCGCGGCCAGCGCGATCCTCGGGGAGTATCTGCATTACAAGTTATTAAGGCTGGGTAAATCCGCACAGCTGTTTAGCGATATGCACCGCGCAGCCATGAATGCGACCACGCTTTCGGCAGAGACGCTGGTGGTGGCGATCTCCAGTTCCGGTTCAACGCGAGATTTACTTCACGTGGTGAAACTTGCCCGCAAGCGCGGGGTGAAGGTTCTGGCGCTCAGCAACACGCCCCGCAGCCCGCTGGCGTCTCTTAGCGATATGCTGCTGGTGGCCGCCAAGCCAGAAGGCCCTCTTAGCGCGGGCGCGCTCAATGCCAAAGTTGGGGTGATGCTGCTGGTCGAATTACTTACGACATCCATGATTGCGCTGGATGGTCATTACGCTGACGTCAGCCAGCAAACGGCCAGCGCCACGCTTCCTCTTCTGCTCTGAAAACCCTTCGCAGGCTAAATAAAATAGCCTGCGTTTTATTTTGCTCAATTTTACTTAAGCAGGGCTCAATTCATTTATATGATAAATGTTTGGTGTAACAAATTATTTTGTTTATTACAGTTTGAATTATTTCCATCGCGCCACCCAAGAGACAAAAACAGATTAAAATCAATAAGTTAAAATAAAAACATGAATAAATTGAATTTTTCCGCCTTCTGCAATGTCCAATATTTTCACCTGATTTCCTTTCCTTAAAATAAGCTTAAGACGCTGTCGGTCCCGGCGTTTTATTATTTAAACGCCGTTTACTTTTGCGCGCCTACAATCCGCCTCATCAATCATAATGAGACGGTAATAATGAAGATGTTATTAATTACAGGCGTGACCGGGTTTCTGGGCGGTGCAGTACTTGAAAAAATCCTGACCAGCGATCAATCCGTAAAACTCCTTTTGCTTGCCCGTGCCGGCGATCCGCAAAGCGGGCTGGCGCGCGTGCAGGAGAACATGCGTAAGTTCAACATTTCTGAGGAGAAACTGGCCTCCCTGAGCGTGGATAATATCCTCATCGGCGACCTTAGCCAGCCGGAAGCCTTTCTGAACGATCCCCGTCTGGACCAGGTTACGCATGTCGTTAACTGCGCGGCAGTTGCGTCATTTGGCAATAACCCGCTGATCTGGAAGGTGAACGTAGAGGGTACGCTAGCGCTGGCGCGCCGCATGGAGCAGGTCGCAGGGCTGCAGCGTTTCCTGCATGTAGGCACCGCAATGTCATGCACGCCGGAGCAGGATTCGCTGGTCGCCGAAAGTGCGGAATTCAGAGAAAACGCTGAGCACCTGGTGGAATATACGTATTCGAAGTCAACCATCGAACAGCTGATGCGCCAGGAATGTCCTAACCTGCCGCTGCTCATCGCCCGTCCGTCCATCGTCGTCGGCCATACCCGCCACGGCTGCACGCCGTCGAGCAGTATCTTTTGGGTCTTCAGCATGGGCCTGATGCTGCAGAAGTTTATGTGCTCGATGGAAGACCGGATCGACGTTGTCCCGGTAGATTATTGCGCCGACGCAATGTTAATGCTGCTGAGCAGCAACGCGCGTCCGGGGGAAGTGGTACACATTTCTGCCGGGGAAGAGAACAGCGTTCGCTTTGCGGATATCGATCGGGCAATGGCGCAGGCGCTGGAGAAAGCGCCCGTTGGCGATAAGTACGCGCAGGTCAGCTACGAAACGCTGGTCAAAATGCGCCGTGAACTGAAAACCATTTTTGGTCCGTGCAACGAACGTCTGATGCTGAGAGCGATGCGCTTATACGGTGCCTTTGCCACGCTGAACGTGCGCTTCAGCAACGATAAGCTGCTCAGCATGGGGATGCCGAAGCCACCTCGTTTTACGGATTATATCGCCCGCTGCGTGCAAACCACCCGGGGACTAACCATTCCCGAGCAGATGGCGGTCGATTTTAAATAACCAAAAAAAATGCCAGTCATTCGACTGGCATTTTCATGTTAAGGCTTAAGCAATTATGCCTGGCCTTTGATCTCTTTACGACCGTTGTAAGGTGCTTTTTCACCCAGCGCTTCTTCGATACGAATCAGCTGGTTGTATTTAGCAACACGGTCAGAACGGCTCATAGAACCGGTTTTGATCTGGCCAGCAGCGGTACCAACAGCCAGGTCAGCAATGGTCGCGTCTTCAGTTTCGCCAGAACGGTGAGAGATAACAGCGGTGTAGCCAGCGTCTTTCGCCATTTTGATCGCAGCCAGCGTTTCGGTCAGAGAACCGATCTGGTTGAATTTGATCAGGATGGAGTTAACGATGCCTTTCTCGATGCCTTCTTTCAGGATCTTGGTGTTGGTTACGAACAGATCGTCACCAACCAGCTGGATTTTGTCGCCCAGTACTTTGGTCTGGTATGCGAAACCATCCCAGTCAGACTCGTCCAGACCGTCTTCGATAGAAACGATTGGGTACTGTTTGGTCAGGTCTTCCAGGAAGTGAGTGAACTCTTCGGAGGTGAACGCTTTGTTGCCTTCGCCAGCCAGAACGTATTTACCGTCTTTGTAGAATTCAGATGCTGCACAGTCCATCGCCAGGGTGATGTCTTTGCCCAGCTCGTAGCCTGCTGCTTTAACCGCTTCAGCGATAACAGCCAGTGCTTCTGCGTTAGAACCCAGGTTTGGCGCGTAGCCACCTTCGTCACCAACAGCAGTGTTCATACCTTTAGCTTTCAGAACTTTAGCCAGGTTGTGGAACACTTCAGAACCCATACGAACCGCTTCTTTCAGGGTTTTCGCGCCAACTGGCTGAATCATGAATTCCTGAATATCAACGTTGTTGTCTGCGTGCTCACCACCGTTGATGATGTTCATCATTGGTACAGGCATAGAGTATTTGCCTGGGGTGCCGTTCAGTTCAGCGATGTGCTCGAACAGTGGCATACCTTTAGCAGCGGCTGCTGCTTTGGCGTTCGCCAGGGAAACGGCCAGGATTGCGTTCGCACCGAAGTTAGATTTGTTTTCAGTACCGTCCAGATCGATCATGATCTTGTCGATGCCAGCCTGATCTTTGGCATCTTTACCAACGATAGCCTGAGCAATAGGACCGTTAACAGCGCCAACCGCTTTCAGTACGCCTTTGCCCATGAAACGGGATTTGTCGCCATCACGCAGTTCCAGCGCTTCACGGGAACCCGTAGAAGCACCTGATGGAGCAGCTGCCATACCGACGAAACCACCTTCCAGATGAACTTCGGCTTCAACGGTCGGGTTACCACGGGAGTCGATGATTTCACGACCGATGACTTTAACGATTTTGGACATTAGATTTTCCTCAGTACAAGTTAAACTAAAACTCCAGACAAACAACGCGTACCGTTGGTACGCGTTGCCGTTCTAACTTTTTTACTTCGCCTGACGCTTCTGGTACTCGCTGGCGGCTTTCACGAAGCCTGCAAACAGCGGATGTCCATCACGCGGCGTTGAAGTAAATTCCGGGTGGAACTGGCAGGCAACAAACCACGGATGGTTTGGCACCTCGATGATCTCGACTAACTGATCGTCCCCGGAGCGACCCGCAACACGCAGGCCCGCGGCTTCAATTTGTTTCAACAACATATTGTTGACTTCATAGCGGTGACGATGGCGCTCGGTGATGACCGGCTCGCCGTACAGCTTGCGAACCACGCTATCGTCGGACAGCTGGCAGGCCTGCGCGCCAAGACGCATAGTGCCACCCAGATCGCTCTTCTCGGTACGGACTTCGACGTTACCGTCTTCGTCGCGCCATTCCGTAATCAGCGCCACGACAGGGTACTTACAGTCTGGCACAAATTCCGTAGAGTTCGCGTTTTCCATTCCCGCTACGTTGCGCGCAAATTCGATCAGCGCAACCTGCATACCCAGGCAGATGCCGAGGTATGGAATATTGTTTTCACGCGCATAGCGTGCAGTGGCGATCTTGCCTTCAACACCACGGTAGCCGAAGCCGCCAGGGATGAGGATAGCATCCAGATCTTTCAGAATTTCAACGCCACGTGTTTCAACATCCTGCGAATCAATCAGCTTGATGTTCACGGAGACGCGGTTCTTCAGACCACCGTGCTTCAGCGCTTCGATAACGGACTTATAGGCGTCCGGCAGTTCGATGTACTTGCCGACCATACCGATAGTCACTTCGCCTGCCGGGTTCGCTTCTTCATAAATAACCTGTTCCCATTCAGACAGGTTAGCTTCCGGACAGTTCAAGCTGAATCGTTTACAAATATAATCGTCCAGACCCTGTGATTTCAACAGGCCCGGGATTTTATAAATGGAATCGACATCTTTCATTGAAATAACGGCTTTTTCAGGCACGTTACAGAACAATGCAATTTTCGCACGTTCGTTCGCCGGAATGGCACGATCGGAACGGCAAACCAGGATGTCAGGCTGAATACCGATGGAGAGCAGTTCTTTAACGGAGTGCTGAGTCGGTTTGGTTTTCACTTCACCTGCCGCCGCCATGTAAGGCACCAGCGTCAGGTGCATGAACAGCGCGTGTTCACGACCAATGTCTACCGCCAGCTGACGAATCGCTTCGAGGAACGGCAGGGATTCGATATCACCCACGGTACCGCCGATTTCAACCAGCACAACGTCATGCCCTTCGCCACCGGCAAGGACACGCTCTTTGATGGCGTTAGTGATGTGTGGGATAACCTGCACGGTCGCGCCCAGGTAGTCACCGCGGCGCTCTTTACGCAGAACGTCAGAGTAGATGCGGCCAGTCGTAAAGTTGTTACGACGGGTCATTTTGGTACGAATGAAACGCTCGTAGTGGCCAAGATCCAGATCGGTTTCAGCGCCGTCTTCAGTAACGAACACTTCCCCGTGTTGGGTTGGGCTCATGGTGCCAGGATCGACGTTGATATACGGATCCAGTTTCATCATGGTCACATTGAGGCCACGGGCTTCAAGAATGGCTGCGAGGGAGGCTGCGGCAATGCCTTTACCCAGAGAGGATACGACCCCGCCGGTCACAAAAATATAGTTCGTTGTCATGCTGAACCTGAGAAGTTAGGGTGAAACGATGGAATAACCAGGACGGGAAAGTAGTATACCCGAACACGGCGAGCGCCACAAACTTTCATTCTCCGTCTCCATTCCAGGCCATGACAAACATAAGGAGTGAGAAAATAGCCCCTTTTGGGTAAATGTTTTTGACGCAAATCAAGCGCTTGTCATTTAAAAAATCACACAAATTGCGCTTGATCGCAAAATTCCGTTAGAGATCAGATTCCTGGCGTTTTACTTCCTGCCAGACTTCTTCCATCGCGTCGAGGTCAATTCCGGTCATTTCCAGGCCGCGCGAGGCCACAATCCGCTCGACTTCACGAAAGCGTCGTTCGAATTTCAGGTTGGCTTTTTGCAGGGCGGTTTCCGCTTTTACCCCTAAATGGCGAGAAAGATTGACGGTGGCGAACAGCAGGTCGCCCATCTCTTCCTCCAGCTTTGCTTCATCGACCACCGCCTGCTGCGCTTCGTGCATCACTTCGTCGATCTCTTCATGCACTTTATCCAGCACGGGTCCCAGGGAATCCCAGTCAAATCCTACCGCCGAGCAGCGCTTTTGAATTTTGTGGGCGCGCATCAGCGCGGGCAGGCTCAGCGGGATGTCGTCCAGCGCAGAGTGTTGGGACTTTTCAGCGCGCTCGGCGCTTTTAATCTGCTCCCAGCGTGCCAGCACCTCTGCGCTGTTTCCTGCAGTGGCATCGCCAAAGATATGCGGATGGCGACGCTCCAGCTTATCGCTGATAGCGGCACAGATATCGTCAAAGTTAAAGCGCCCTTCCTCCTGTGCCATCTGGGCGTAGAACACTACCTGGAACAGCAGGTCGCCGAGTTCACCGCGCAGGTCGTCAAAATCTTCACGGGAAATGGCGTCCAGCACCTCATAGGTCTCTTCGAGGGTATAGGGTGCGATGGTCGCGAAAGTCTGCTCCTTGTCCCACGGGCAGCCGTTTTCCGGGTCGCGCAGGCGTTTCATGATGCCGAGCAGGCGGTCGATTTGAGTCATAGTTCTGTCCTGATGAAAAAATGCCGGGTGGCGGCGTTGCCTTACCCGGCCTACGGAAGAGGATGTTTAGCCGCCGTGCAGACGACGCGCGTCAATCACATCCGGCACCTGGTTCAGTTTGCCCAGCACGCGGCCGAGCACCTGCAGGTTGTAGATTTCGATGGTCATATCGATGGTGGCAAGCTGCTCGCGGGTATCGCTGCGGCTGGCAACGCCCAGCACGTTGACCTTCTCGTTGGCGAGAATGGTGGTGATGTCGCGCAGCAGCCCGCTGCGATCGTTGGCGGTGACGCGCACCACCAGCGAGTAACCGGCGGAGTAGCTCTCACCCCAGACCGCTTCCACGATACGCTCCGGCGCGTGGGACTGCAGTTCGGCAAGCTGGTCGCAGTCGGAGCGGTGGATCGAGATCCCGCGCCCCTGGGTGATAAAGCCGACGATATCGTCCCCCGGAATCGGCTGGCAGCAGCGGGCAATGTGGTGCATCAGGTTGCCCACACCCTCGACCACCACGCGGCCGTTGTCTTTGCTGCGCTGCTGCGGGGCATAGGTTTTCTGCTGCAGCTGCTTCAGCGCCGCCGCGTCCTGCTCTTCCGCGCTAGGCTTGTTGAATTGGGCCTGCAGGAAGTTGACCATCTGATTCAGACGAATATCACCGCCGCCAATCGCCGCCAGCAGCTCGTCCAGCTCGTTGAAGTTGTAGCGCGGCAGCAGGAATTTCTCTGCTTCTTTCAGGCTGATCCCGATATGCTCCAGCTCGTCGTCAAGGATCTGGCGACCGGCAAGAATGTTTTTGTCACGATCCTGCTTGCGGAACCAGGCGTGAATTTTGGAGCGCCCGCGGCTGGTGGTGACGTAACCGAGGTTCGGGTTAAGCCAGTCGCGGCTCGGGTTTGGCTGCTTCTGGGTAATGATTTCAATCTGGTCGCCCATCTGCAGTTGATAGGTAAACGGCACGATACGTCCGCCGATCTTCGCCCCGATGCAGCGGTGCCCCACGTCGCTGTGGATGTGGTAGGCAAAATCGAGCGGCGTGGAGCCAGCCGGCAGGTCGACAACGTCCCCTTTCGGGGTAAAGACGTAGACGCGGTCATCAAAGACCTGGCTGCGCACTTCGTCCAGCATCTCGCCGGAGTCGGCCATCTCCTCCTGCCACGCAATCAGCTTGCGCAGCCAGGCGATGCGGTCTTCGTGGCCGGAGCGTGCCCCGCCAGAAGTGCCCTCTTTGTACTTCCAGTGCGCGGCTACGCCCAGCTCGGCGTCTTCGTGCATCTGTTTGGTGCGGATTTGAATCTCGACCGTTTTGCCGCCGGGGCCAAGCACCACGGTATGGATAGACTGGTAGCCGTTCGGTTTTGGGTTCGCGACATAGTCGTCAAATTCATCCGGCAGGTGGCGGAAGTGAGTATGTACTATCCCCAGCGCGGCGTAGCAATCCTGCAGACGCTCCGCCACGATACGCACGGCGCGCACGTCAAACAGCTCGTCAAAGGCGAGGTGTTTCTTCTGCATTTTGCGCCAGATGCTGTAGATGTGCTTAGGCCGACCGTAAACTTCGGCACGCACATTCTCTTCTTTCATGGCCTGGCGCAGCCCGCTGACAAACTCGTCGATGTAGTGCTCACGATCGATACGGCGCTCATGCAGGAGTTTGGCAATGCGCTTGTATTCTGCCGGATGCAGATAGCGGAAGCAGTAATCTTCCAGCTCCCATTTCAGCTGACCAATACCTAAGCGGTTCGCCAGCGGCGCATAGATGTTCGTACACTCTTTGGCGGCCAGCACGCGCTCGTCTTCCGGCGCATCTTTCACTTCACGCAGATGGGCAATACGCTCGGCCAGCTTGATGACCACGCAGCGAAAATCATCCACCATGGCCAGCAGCATCCGGCGGACGTTATCAACCTGCTCAGAGGAGACGGAATCGGTATGCGCGGCTTTTAGCTGGCGAATGGCCGCCATATCGCGCACGCCGTGGATCAGCGCAACGACGGATTTGCCGACGCTGTCGCGCAGCACATCTTCGCTGACCACATCCGCATCCGCGAGGGGGAAGAGCAGCGCGGCCTGCAGCGTTTCGATGTCCATGTTCAGCATGGACAAGATTTCAACCATCTCCACGCCGCGCCATAAGAGCAGATCGGCATCCGGGTGTCCCTGCGTGGTGCGCAGACAGTAGGCCCAGGTTTCGGTTAAGCGTTCACACGACTGCTGGCTGGAAATTCCCAGACTTGCGATCCATTTTTGTGGGTCAAACTCCCCAGCTTTATTGAGATGTGCACTTCTTACCGCAACCATTGTCCTCTCCTTTAGGGACCAGGGCCTGTCGAAGTCGACAAGCCAAACAAATTAGATGTGCTCGAACAACGCCATCGATTCCAGATGTCCAGTGTGCGGGAACATGTCCAGCATTGCCAGACGCCGAATCTGGTAACCCGCGCTGATTAACGCCTCACTGTCACGGGCAAGCGTGGCCGGGTTACAGGAAACATAGACCACACGCCTGGGCGCGAGTTTAATAATATGCGCCATGACGCCTGGGGCGCCTGCACGCGCCGGGTCGAGCAGGATTTTGTCGAAACCCTGCTTTGCCCACGGCTGTTGAGTGACATCTTCCTCAAGATTTTGATGAAAGAATGTCACATTTTGCAAGCCGTTCTGCTCTGCGTTTTCCTGACCTTTGACCACCAGCGCCTCAACGCCTTCCACCCCGACCACGCTTGCCGCTCTGCGCGCCAGCGGCAGGGTAAAGTTACCCATCCCGCAGAACAGATCGAGCACACGGTCAGTGGGCTGTACGTCAAGCCATTCCAGGGCCTTCGCCACCATTTGCTGGTTTATGCCGTCGTTGACCTGGATAAAATCACGCGGACTGAACGTTAAGCGTAGCCCGTCTGACGCATACCAGGGAGCTTCGCCCGATACCTGTTCAAGTATCTCGCTTTGCGGCGCGAGGAAAAGCGCAAGCTCATGAGAATGCGAAAAGCGTTCCAGTTTTTCGCGATCTTTTTTCGACAGCGGCGCGATGTGGCGCAGCACCATCAGCGGGCCGTTGTTCGCCAGCACCAGTTCAACGTGGCCCAATGAACGCACCCCGTCGAGCGATGCAAGACAGCGGTGCACGTCCGGAAGTAACGCCTCAAGATGGGGCACCAAAATGGGGCACCGCTTCACGTCAACAATATCGCTGGAGGCCGCTTTGCGAAAACCCATCTCCAGCTGCTCCGTTTTGGGCTGATAGCTCAGGCTCAGGCGCGCGCGGCGGCGATAGCCCCAGGGCTCATCGGCGATAATCTCGTCAACTTCGTGTTTAAGGAGGCGCGCCAGCGCGCGGCTTTTACTTTTTTGCTGTAATTCTGTGCTCGCATGCTGTTGCTGGCAGCCTCCGCACACGCCAAAATGGGGACAGCGGGGCTCCACGCGCTCCGGGCTCGCGTTGAGGCGACGCTTCACCTGTCCGCGCGCGTACTGACGCTTGTCTTCCGTCAGCGTAATTTCTGCTCGTTCTCCTGGCAGCAAACCTGTTATAAACAGAGTCTTACCGTTGTGACGAGCCACTCCCTGACCAAACGGATCAAGGTCCGTGGCTTCAACAGTAATGATTTGACGCGTCGTCACGCGTCGCTTTGCAGAGTAGAATTGCGCCATCGCCGAGATTTTTCTCACATAAACATAATTATCTTAATTGTCCCATAACGGAACGCCATGACCAACTACAGCCTGCGCGCGCGCATGATGATTTTGATCCTCGCCCCCACCGTTCTCATCGGTTTGCTGCTGAGTATCTTCTTTGTGGTGCACCGCTATAACGATTTGCAGCGACAGCTGGAGGACGCGGGTGCCAGCATTATCGAACCGCTTGCTGTCTCCAGCGAGTACGGCATGAACCTGCAAAACCGCGAATCCATTGGGCAGTTAATCAGCGTGCTCCACCGCCGCCACTCGGATATCGTCCGTGCCATTTCCGTCTACGACGAACATAACCGCCTGTTTGTCACCTCAAACTTTCATCTCGATCCGGCGGCCCTGAAAATCCCGGACGGAACGCCATTCCCGCGCCACCTCACCGTACTGCGGCGCGGCGATATCATGATCCTGCGCACGCCGATCGTGTCGGAAAGCTATTCACCCGATGAGTCTGCGCAATCCGATGCCAAATCCAGCAATAACATGTTGGGATATGTAGCGCTTGAACTGGATCTCAAGTCGGTACGGCTGCAGCAGTACAAAGAAATTTTTATCTCCGGCGTGATGATGCTGTTCTGCATTGGTATTGCGCTGATCTTCGGCTGGCGTCTGATGCGCGACGTCACGGGCCCCATCCGCAACATGGTTAATACCGTTGACCGCATCCGCCGGGGACAGCTCGACAGCCGCGTGGAAGGGTTTATGCTGGGCGAGCTGGATATGCTGAAAAACGGCATTAACTCGATGGCGATGTCGCTGGCGGCCTATCACGAAGAGATGCAGCATAACGTTGACCAGGCCACCTCTGACCTGCGCGAAACGCTGGAGCAGATGGAGATCCAGAACGTTGAGCTGGATCTGGCGAAAAAGCGCGCTCAGGAAGCGGCGCGTATCAAGTCTGAGTTTCTGGCCAATATGTCGCACGAGCTGCGTACGCCGCTGAATGGCGTGATCGGCTTTACCCGCCTGACCCTGAAAAGCGAGCTCAACCCAACTCAGCGCGATCACCTGCACACCATTGAACGTTCGGCCAATAACCTGCTGGCGATCATTAACGACGTGCTGGACTTCTCCAAGCTGGAGGCGGGTAAACTGATTCTGGAGAGCATCCCGTTCCCGCTGCGCAGTACGCTCGATGAAGTGGTGACGCTGCTCGCGCACTCGTCGCACGACAAGGGCCTTGAGCTAACGCTCAATATTAAAAACGACGTGCCGGACAACGTTATTGGCGATCCGCTGCGCCTGCAGCAGGTCATTACCAATCTTGTCGGGAATGCCATTAAATTCACCGAAAGCGGCAACATCGACATCCTGGTAGAAAAACGCGCCATCAGTAATAACAAGGTGCAGATTGAGGTTCAAATCCGCGATACCGGTATCGGCATTCCGGAGCGGGATCAGTCGCGTCTGTTCCAGGCGTTCCGTCAGGCGGACGCCAGCATTTCCCGCCGCCATGGCGGCACCGGTCTGGGGCTGGTGATCACGCAGAGACTGGTAAACGAGATGGGCGGCGATATCTCTTTCCACAGCCAGCCAAACCGCGGCTCAACCTTCTGGTTCCATATTAACCTCGACCTCAATCCGAACGTGCTGACCGACGGCCCGGTGACGGACTGTCTGAAAGGTAAGCGCCTGGCCTACGTCGAGCCTAACGCGGCAGCGGCGCAGTGCGCGCTGGATATCTTAAGCACCACGCCGCTGGAGGTGGTTTACAGTCCAACCTTCTCAGCCCTGGCCGTTGATCATTACGACATTTTGCTGATGGGGATCCCGGTGACCTTCACCGGCGAGCTGACCATGCAGCAGGAGCGGCTGGCGAAAGCCGCGTCGATGACCGACTATCTGCTGCTGGCGCTGCCCTGCCACGCCCAGCTTAATGCGGAAGAGTTGAAAAACGACGGTGCGGCCGCGTGCCTGCTTAAACCACTCACCGCGACCCGCCTGCTGCCCGCCCTCACGGAGTATTGCCGTCTTAGCCAGCACGCACTGCCGTTGATTAACGACGAGCAAAAACTGCCCATGAGCGTGATGGCGGTGGATGATAATCCGGCAAACCTGAAGCTAATTGGCGTATTGCTGGAAGACCAGGTTCAGCATGTTGAGCTGTGTACCAGCGGCGCCCAGGCGGTTGAACTGGCTAAACAGATGCAGTTCGACTTAATTCTGATGGATATTCAGATGCCGGGCATGGATGGCATTCGTGCCTGCGAGCTGATCCACCAGCTCCCGCATCAGCAGCAAACCCCGGTGATTGCGGTCACCGCGCATGCGATGGCCGGTCAGAAAGAGAAGCTGCTGAGCGCCGGGATGAATGATTACCTGGCGAAACCTATCGACGAAGAGAAGCTTCTTAACCTGCTGTTACGCTATAAGCCGGGGCACATTGGCGGAACATATACGGTTTTCAGCGAGCCGGTTGAGGTAAGCATTAATCAAAATGCGACCTTTGACTGGCAACTGGCGCTGCGCCAGGCGGCAGGGAAACCCGATTTAGCACGCGAGATGCTGCAAATGCTGGTCGCGTTTCTGCCGGAGATCCGTAATAAGGTTGAAGAACAGCTGGTGGGCGAGAACCCGGAAGAGCTGCTGGAAGCGATCCACAAGCTGCACGGCAGCTGCGGCTACAGCGGCGTACCGCGGCTGAAAAACCTCTGCCAGTTGCTGGAGCAGCAGCTGCGCGCGGGTACGCCGGAATCGGAGCTTGAACCGGAGTTCCTGGAACTGCTGGATGAGATGGATAACGTGACGCGGGAAGCAATGAAGGTGTTGGGGAGCTGAGGTAAAAGCCCGGTGGCGCTACGCTTACCGGGCCTACAGGTGCGCTAACGTAGGCCGGGTAAGGCGAAGCCACCACCCGGCAATCACAGTTAAAATGCCTGCCCTACTTTCAGCACCGCCGCGATATTCCTTGCGGCCATCTGTACATTCGCGCTGGCATTTTCCAGCGCGTCCTCCAGCGAGCAGATGGTGTAGATCACGCTAAACACCGCGTCTAAGCCGTGATCGTGTACCACGCCAACATCCGCCGTCAGGCTGCCTGCAATACCGATAACGGGCTTATTAAAGCGTTTCGCCACTTTCGCCACTCCTACCGGCACTTTGCCATGGATCGTCTGGCTGTCGATGCGGCCTTCCCCGGTGATCACCAGATCCGCATCAGCCACCTGGTCTGCCAGGTTTAGCGCATCGGTCACAATCTCAATGCCCTGGCGCAACTGCGCGCCACAAAAAGCGTACAGCGCCGCGCCCATGCCACCCGCCGCACCGCCGCCAGCAAGGTTGAGCACATCAATGTCCAGATCCCGGGCAATGACTCTCGCATAGTGCGCAAGCGCGTTGTCCAGGGTGACGATCATCTCGGGTGTGGCGCCCTTTTGCGGGCCAAATACCGCTGACGCGCCATCCTTACCGGTGAGCGGATTCGTCACATCGCAGGCGACTTCTATCCGGCACTCCGCCAGACGCTGGTCGAGGCCGCTCAGGTCGATCCGCGCAAGCTTATCCAGCTCGCCCCCGCCCTGCCCCAGCGGCTGTTCATTGTCGTCCAGCAGCTTCGCCCCCAGCGCCTGCACCATCCCGGCGCCGCCGTCATTGGTGGCGCTGCCGCCGATACCGATGATGATATGCTTAACGCCCGCATCCAGCGCGTGGCGGATAAGTTCCCCCGTGCCCCAGGAGGTCGTTTTCAGAGGGTCACGCAGTGAAGGGGCTACCAGTTCCAGACCGCTTGCCGCCGCCATTTCAATAAAGGCGCTCTGCTCGTCACCGGATATCCCATAAAACCCGTCCACGCGCTCGCCCAGCGGACCGGTCACCGGAACGTGCACAATGCGTCCCCGGGTTGCCGCGATCATCGCCTCAACCGTGCCTTCACCGCCATCAGCGACCGGCAGTTTGACGTACTCCGCCTCAGGGAAAATCTCGCAAAAACCGCGCTCGATCGCTGTCGCAACCTCAAGCGCACTCAAACTTTCCTTATACGAGTCCGGTGCGATAACAATTTTCATAAGCCATCCTTACGCATAGTCGTTACGTTAAGCATATACCACGTAGGAAACCGCTCATGGGAGCGGTCCCAATGCGTTTATCGTACCATGCACGGACGTTTATTGTCGAATGTCCAGTCAGGGATCAGGTACTGCATCGCCATCGCGTCGTCGCGCGCGCCCAGACCGTGTTTTTGATACAGCTCGTGTGCTTTCATTACCTGATCCATATCCAGTTCAACGCCCAACCCCGGCGTGGACGGCACCTGCACCATGCCACCTTTGATCTCAAACGGCTCTTTGGTGAGGCGCTGGTTACCCTCCTGCCAGATCCAGTGCGTATCGATAGCAGTAATGGTGCCCGGCGCGGCGGCGGCAACGTGGGTAAACATCGCCAGCGACACGTCAAAATGGTTGTTGGAGTGCGAGCCCCAGGTCAGGCCAAACTCGTGGCACATCTGCGCCACGCGCACCGAGCCCTGCATTGTCCAGAAGTGCGGGTCCGCCAGCGGGATATCCACCGATTGCAGAGAGAGCGTGTGCCCCATCTGACGCCAGTCGGTGGCGATCATATTGGTCGCGGTCGGTAGCCCCGTAGCGCGACGGAATTCCGCCATGACTTCGCGGCCCGAAAAGCCTTGCTCAGCCCCGCACGGATCTTCCGCGTACGCCAGCACGCCTTTCAGCTGCTTGCCAATATCGATCGCTTCATCAAGCGACCACGCGCCGTTCGGATCCAGCGTCACGCGCGCCTGCGGGAAACGTTTTGCCAGCGCGGTAATGGCTTCCGCCTCCTCTTCCCCCGCCAGCACGCCGCCTTTCAGTTTGAAATCATTGAAGCCATATTTTTCATACGCGGCTTCTGCCAGCCGCACCACCGCATCCGGGGTCATCGCTTCTTCGTGACGTACGCGGTACCAGTCACATTGCTCATCTGGCTGGCTCTGATACGGCAGCGGCGTCAGCTTGCGGTCGCCGACAAAGAACAGATAGCCGAGCATCTCCACTTCACTGCGCTGCTGGCCCTCGCCCAGCAGCGACGCGACGTTAACGCCCAGGTGCTGGCCCAGCAGATCCAGCATCGCGGCTTCAATGCCGGTCACCACGTGGATAGTGGTGCGCAAATCGAAGGTTTGCAGACCGCGGCCGCCGGCATCGCGATCGGCAAAGGTGTTGCGCACGGTGTTGAGGACATTTTTGTACTCACCCAGCGTTTTGCCCACCACCAGCGGAATGGCATCCTCCAGCGTTTTGCGGATCTTCTCCCCGCCTGGAATTTCACCCACGCCGGTATGGCCGGCATTGTCTTTGATAATGACAATATTGCGCGTGAAGAACGGCGCATGCGCCCCGCTCAGGTTCATCAGCATGCTGTCATGACCTGCGACCGGAATGATTTGCATGGAAGTGACGACAGGGGTCGTAAAAGTACTCATCGTGTAATCCTTTTATCAGTGACGTCCAAAAACAGGGCGCTTACGGTCAAATGTCCAGCCGGGGATAAGGTACTGCATCGGGCCCGCGTCGTTACGCGCGCCGCCCGGTAGCTTTTTATACGCCTCATGGGCTTGATGAACCTGATCCCAGTCAAGCTCCACGCCCAGCCCCGGCGCATCGGGTACGGCAATTTTACCGTTTTTGATCTCCAGCGGATTTTTCGTCAGGCGAGCTTCGCCTTCCTGCCAAATCCAGTGGGTGTCGATGGCGGTCGGGTTACCCGGCGCCGCCGCGCCAACGTGGGTAAACATTGCCAGCGAGATATCGAAATGGTTGTTGGAGTGGCAGCCCCAGGTCAGGCCCCAGTCATCGCACAGCTGCGCCACGCGCACCGCGCCGGAGAGCGTCCAGAAGTGCGGGTCTGCCAGCGGAATGTCGACGGCGTTTAGCATCACCGCGTGGCCCATTTCGCGCCAGTTGGTGGCGATCATATTGGTCGCAACCGGCAGCCCGGTTGCGCGGCGGAATTCGGCCATCACCTCGCGGCCTGAGAAGCCCTGCTCGGCGCCGCACGGGTCTTCCGCGTAGGTCAGCACGTCCCCGAGACCTTTACACAGCCTAATCGCCTCATCCAGCAGCCAGGCGCCGTTCGGGTCAACGGTGATGCGCGCCTCCGGGAAGCGTTTTTTCAGCGCCCGGGCCGTTTCAATCTCCTGCTCGCCGGGCAGCACGCCGCCTTTCAGCTTGAAATCCTTAAAGCCGTAGCGATCCTGCGCAGCTTCAGCCAGCCGGACCACCGCCTCGCCGGAGAGCGCTTCCTGATGGCGCAGCTGATACCAGTCGTGGTCGCCCGGTGAGCGAGCCAGATAGGGGAGATCGGTTTTATTGCGATCGCCAACGTAGAACAGATAGCCCAGCACGGTGACCGCATCGCGCTGTTTGCCTAGCCCCAGCAGTTCACAGACCGGAACGTTAAGGGCTTTACCGAGTAAATCCAGCAGCGCCGCTTCCAGGGCGGCGACCGCATTGACGCGCAGTTCAAACGTCCACGCGCCCTTGCCGAAGGTATCAAAGTCCGCCGACTGATTGCCCTTATGCACCCGCTGAACCACCTTGTTCAGACGAGCCACTTCCTGACCCACGACCTGTGGAATAGCCTCTACCAGGGTCTGGTAGATCACTTCCCCGCCGGGGGCTTCCCCTACCCCGGTATTGCCTGCACTATCGGTCAGCACCACGATATTGCGGGTAAACCATGCGTTATGCGCGCCGCCAATATTGAGCAGCATGCTGTCCTGACCGGCCACCGGGATAACTTTCATTTCCGTGACGATAGGGCTTGATTGTGTTGTCATCATCCGCGCTCCACGACAGGTTTAAGTTCGACGCGTTTAATATCGCCCACCAGCACCAGGTAACTCAGCACCGCCACCAGGGCATGCACACCAACGTAGATCAGCGCGCCGTTGAAAGACCCCGTGGTGCCGACGATGTAGCCGATAGCGATAGGTGTAACAATCCCGGAAACGTTGCCGAACATATTGAACAGACCGCCGCTCAGGCCGCTGATCTCTTTCGGTGCCGTATCCGCCATCACCGCCCAGCCCAGCGCGCCAATCCCTTTGCCGAAGAAGGCCATCGCCATAAAGCCGATAATCATCCACTCGGCACTGACGTAGTTACAGAACACCATGGTCATGGAAAGCAGCATGCCGAGCACAATCGGCGTTTTACGCGCGATGTTCAGCGAACCCGTGCGGCGCATCAGCCAGTCGGAAATGACCCCGCCAAGCACGCCGCCGATGAAGCCGCAGATTGCCGGGACCGAGGCAACAAACCCCGCTTTGAGGATCGACATGCCGCGCGCCTGCACGAGATAAACCGGGAACCAGGTGATAAAGAAGTAGGTTAAAGCGTTGATACAGTACTGGCCGAGATAGATACCGATCATCATGCGCGAGCCGACGAGCTGCTTGATCTGCGCCCATTTCTGGCTGAAGGGGACTTTTGCTTTGTCAGATTTCTGATCCATATTGATCAGCGCCCCGCCCTCAGCAATGTATTCCAGCTCCTTCTTGTTCACGCCAGGGTGCTGATTCGGTTCGTGGATCACTTTCAGCCAGATAAAGCTGATGACGATCCCAAGCCCGCCCATAAAGAAGAAGACGTGCGACCAGCCCACCTCATGCGTCAGCCAGCCCATAATGGGTGCAAAGATCACCGTTGCGAAATACTGGGCGGAGTTAAAAATTGCCACCGCTGTTCCCCTCTCCTGCGCAGGAAACCAGGCCGCGACAATGCGGCTGTTGCCCGGGAAGGAAGGGGCTTCCGCCAGGCCTACCAGAAAGCGCAGCGTAAAGAGCGCCACGATGATGCCAAAGCCGCTGAAGATATCGACGAAACCCTGCAAAAGGGTAAAAGCAGACCAGATAAAGATGGACCAGAAATAGACGCGTTTAGAGCCAAAACGGTCCAGCAGCCAGCCGCCAGGAATTTGGCCGATGACGTAGGCCCACGAGAATGCAGAGAAAACGTAACCCATGCCCACCGGATCAAGGCCGATGTCTTTTGCCATTTCCGAGCCGGCAATCGACAGCGTGGCGCGGTCACCATAGTTAAAGGACGTGACGATAAACAGCATCACCACTATCCAGTAGCGGGCATTAGTGCGCTTTTCAGCGCTGCTCGCTGCGTGGCTTAATGTACTCATTGTTGCACTCCTGAAACATAGCTTTCGCCTGTTCATTCTGTACAGCACCGGTAGGGTAATCAGAATGAGATAAGTTTTGTCGTTTTAGTACGGCCTGAAGCCGTTTTATTGTGACCGGAAAAGTATATGAAGGAGTGACAGGTTCGCTCACCGTGCAGAAACACAACATTGAGGAGTGTGGGGAACGTGGTTTGAGGCATAAGCCCAAAGCAGTGGAAGATACTTCACGGAATTGAGGATTTGATGCGGCTTTGTTGCCGGGTGGCGGCTACGCCTTACCCGGCCTACGAAACTATTTAAGAAGCGTTGCCCAGTGTTCAACCCACGGGTTCGACTCGCTTTCGGGTTCAGGATGCTCACCGGCATCAATCAACAGCATCTCGCCGACGCGCTGGGCGCTCTGTTCCTGAAGAAGCGCATCGAACTGCTTGCCGCCGCCGCAGAAGTTGGCGTAAGAGCTATCGCCGAGGGCAATAATGCCGTAGTGGACGTCCGGCTGGTAGCCAAGCCGATCTTTAATGCCCTGGAAAAGCGGCACGATGCTGTCCGGGAGATCGCCCTGACCGGTGGTGGAGGTCACTACCAGAATGTATTTATCTTTATACTTTTCCCAGTCCGCCAGCTCCGGGTCTTCATAGACCGTGGCTTTATGGCCCTGGCTTGTCAAAATCGCCTCAGCCTCTTCCGCTACCAGCAGCGAGTTGCCGTACATTGTGCCGACAAAAATGCCTACTTCAGCCATGCTTTGCTCCCGTAATTATTGCGCTTACCGTTCATCCTGAACGTTGCCTGATACAAACTCAACCCTTTCATTTTCGGGGAGTTGTCCCCGCCAGCCAAACTGTGACAGCGCCTGCATCCAGACGTCGTCCAGCCCGGCACGAATAATCAGTGGTTCACCGGTAAACGGGTTAATCAGGCTAAGCTCGCTGGCGTGCAGCATCAGTCTGTTACAGCCAAAATGCTCTGCCGCGCTGCGGTTCTGGCGCAGATCGCCGTGCTTGCTGTCGCCAATAATCGGGTGGCGCAGGTGCGCAAGATGGCGGCGAAGCTGGTGCTTGCGTCCGGTTTTGGGCAAAAGCTCAACCAGGCTGTAGCGCGTGGTGGGGAATTTGCTGGTTGCTACCGGCATTTCCGTTGTCGCCATGCCGCGATAATCCGTCACCGCGGGCTGCGGGCCTTTGTCATCGCGGGCAAATTTATCGGCGATTTTGTCCAGCTCCTCCACCAGCGGATAGTCCAGCGTGGCGGATTCGGTCAGCCAGCCACGAACGATCGCGTGGTAGCGCTTCTGGATCTGGTGCTGTTCGAACTGCTGTGCCAGCAGGCGGCCCGCCTCGCTGGAAAGCCCCATCAGCAGCACGCCGGAAGTCGGTCTGTCGAGGCGGTGCGCGGTAAACACATGCTGACCAATCTGATCGCGCACGGTTTGCATCACCACCACTTTCTCATCGCGATCCAGCCAGCTGCGGTGCACCAGCCAGCCAGACGGTTTATTCACCGCCACCAGCCACTCGTCCTGATAGAGGATTTCCAGCGTCATGCCTCTTCACCGGCAAACAGGGCGTCCAGTTTTTCCAGCTCAACCAGCATCACATCGCGAGCAGGGTGCGTCGCCTCAAGCGCCATTTCATAGTAGGGAGAAACGGCGAACGCCTGCGGCAAAGGGTGGCCGCCTTCCAGCAGCGCGTGCATGCGCGGAATTAATACCCACTGGAGCCACTCGAACGGTGCCAGCGTATCCAGGCAGAATGGCTGGGTACTGGCAAACGCTTCCGGATTCGGCGCGGTCTCCTGCCACAGCTGATGCTGGCGCAAAAGGGCTTCGATGGCGTGCAACTGAGCACGAACGCTATCGTGTTGCGTCATAGTAACCTCAACTGAAAAAGTGAACGGCGCGCAGCATAGCATTGCGGAAGACAGAAATAAAAAAGGGAGCACTGTAAAAACAGTGCTCCCGGTTCGTTTCGCAGCATTCCAGCTACAATTCGTGCTCCCTGCTCTTCCGTGACAACTTTTCCTGATGCCCGAAGGCCTGGTCATCCTTATACCTTTTGCATCCTGCACACATCTTCCTGACGTGTTTGTTTCATCCTGAAACGTCCTGGCCTTCCTGACCCACCGACCATCCTGTTCGGTTCTCGTTCTCCTTCCTGGAGGTGTCCCTTACGCGTCCTGCGTTATCCTTTTGCTTCATCCTGAAGCCTTCCTGCAGCGCCATCCTGACGTGTCCTGAGTAAGAAACGCCATCATCCTGATGTTCGTTTCTCATGTCGGCGTCCTGTCGACGGAGATAGAATCCGCTATTCCGCTTCGTCTTACAACCCACCCTTGCAGCACTGTAAGCCGTAAGAAATCCCTAAAAAAGATGCGATGAACAACTAATTCTTTGAAAAACAGAGTGATATTAATCTGAATTAAATAAGGTAATACTGAATGATCCAGCGATCTCTCACAAACCTTGTAAGAGATCTCTCACACGCGTCGTAGCATCATGGATTACAGAAGTGGCTCAAGCCGGGTAAGGAAATCCGCAAGAGAGGGGGCGAGCGTTTCGCGATTGCGGGTACCGATGGTCTCTTTAATCACTTCCCCGGACAGGTTGCAGACGGATATCACATCCAGTTCGCTGTCCAGCGTGGCAATAAAGAGCGTCGGAGAAAGCTTAAGGCGTTTTTGCGTGACCAGATGACCAATCAGGTTTTCCTGAACACGCTGCAGATCGTCTTCGCTCCAGGTCTGCAACAGCGTCAGCGTCAAATCACCCAAGCGCGCGGGCATATCCCCTGCGAACTGCGTGGCATAAAACGCGTGAACCGCTGGTTGTACCACAAGGTCCATAGCCCGTTCAACCGCATTTACATTTTGCTCAGCGGTATTGGGCTTCGGCTGCCAGATAACATAGTCATCCTGCGAAGAGATAATGCACGGCGACGGCACGCCATATAAATCAGCGCTTTGCGGCCATGTTCCGTGCTTTTCATGCCACGCGTCGCAATAGCGGGTTGTGAAGGTAGTAAGGGCATTTGCAGTTTCGATGTCCACCGATTTCTCTCTTCTTATAAGACAGGATAAACTCTGCCCATAAGTGTACCTGTAAAGTGGCTATGAAACATGTCTTACGAAAATCATCAGGCGTTAACCGGCCTAACGCTGGGTAAATCGACCGATTACCGCGATACCTACGATGCAAGCCTGCTGCAGGGCGTGCCGCGCAGCCTGAACCGCGATCCTCTTGGACTGCATGCGGACGCATTGCCGTTTGTCGGCGGCGATATCTGGACGCTGTACGAACTCTCCTGGCTTAACGAGCGCGGTCTGCCGCAGGTGGCCGTGGGCCACGTTGAGCTGGACTATGCCAGCGTGAACCTGGTCGAGTCCAAAAGCTTTAAACTCTATCTCAACAGCTTCAACCAGACCCGATTCAACAGCTGGGACGAGGTTCAGCAAACGCTGGAGCGGGATTTAGCCGCCTGCGCGCAGGGGAACGTGTCCGTCTCGTTATACCGCCTGCACGAGCTGGAAGGACAGCCCATCGCCCACTTCCACGGAACCTGCATCGACGAGCAGGACATCGAGGTGGAGAATTATGAATTCAGCGCCGATTACCTCGAAAACGCGGCGAGCGGAAAAGTGGTTGAAGAGACGCTCGTCAGCCATTTGCTGAAGTCCAACTGCCTGATTACCCACCAGCCGGACTGGGGTTCGGTGCAGATCCAGTACCGAGGCCCGAAAATTGACCGGGAAAAACTGCTGCGCTATCTGGTGTCGTTCCGCCATCACAACGAATTTCACGAGCAGTGCGTGGAGCGTATTTTTAACGATATTCAGCGTTTCTGCCAGCCGGAGAAACTGAGCGTTTACGCGCGCTATACCCGCCGTGGCGGGCTGGACATCAACCCGTGGCGCACCAACACCGATTTTGTGCCAGCAACGGGCCGGCTAGTGCGTCAATAATATAAATATTTTCACAATATGCGTGCGGTATTCCGCCGAAGTGTTGTGAAACGTCACGCGCCAGGGCTATTGTAATCAAAGGGAATGACGATAATCGTCCCATAAGGAGCTCACTTGATTACACATATTAGCCCGCTTGGCTCAATGGATATGTTGTCGCAGCTGGAAGTGGACATGCTTAAACGCACGGCCAGCAGCGATCTTTATCAACTGTTTCGTAACTGTTCACTTGCCGTACTGAACTCCGGAAGCCTGACAGATAACAGTAAAGAACTGCTGTCCCGCTTCGAAAGCTTTGATATTAACGTGCTGCGCCGCGAGCGTGGCGTGAAACTGGAAGTGATCAACCCGCCGGAAGAGGCCTTTGTCGACGGGCGTATCATTCGTTCCCTTCAGGCCAACCTGTTTGCCGTCCTGCGCGACATCCTGTTTGTTAACGGGCAGATTCACAACGCGGGCCGCTTCCAGCATCTCGACCTGGAAAGCTCCGTTCATATCACCAACCTGGTGTTCTCTATTCTGCGCAACGCCCGCGCCCTGCACGTTGGCGAAGCACCAAACATGGTCGTCTGCTGGGGCGGCCACTCGATTAACGAAACCGAATATCTCTATGCCCGTCGGGTCGGAACGCAGCTTGGCCTGCGCGAGCTGAATATCTGTACCGGCTGTGGTCCGGGTGCAATGGAAGCACCAATGAAAGGTGCAGCCGTGGGTCATGCGCAGCAGCGTTACAAAGAGGGGCGGTTTATCGGCATGACCGAGCCGTCAATCATCGCCGCTGAGCCACCTAACCCGCTGGTCAATGAGCTGATTATCATGCCGGATATCGAGAAGCGTCTTGAGGCGTTTGTTCGTATCGCTCACGGGATTATCATCTTCCCGGGCGGCGTGGGAACGGCGGAAGAGCTGCTCTATCTGCTGGGGATTCTGATGAACCCGGCCAACAAAGATCAGGTTCTACCGCTGATCCTGACCGGCCCGAAAGAGAGCGCCGACTACTTCCGCGTGCTGGACGAGTTTATCGTGCATACGCTGGGAGAAGCCGCGCGTCGTCACTATCGCATCATCATTGATGACGCGGCGGAAGTGGCGCGCCAGATGAAAAAAGCGATGCCGCTGGTGAAAGAGAATCGTCGTGATACCGGTGATGCGTACAGCTTTAACTGGTCAATCCGTATTGCGCCTGACCTGCAGATCCCGTTCGAGCCGACCCATGAAAATATGGCGAACCTGAAACTCTACCCGGACCAGCCGGTGGAAGTGCTGGCCGCCGACCTGCGTCGCGCCTTCTCCGGGATTGTGGCGGGCAACGTGAAGGAGATGGGCATCCGCGCGATTGAGCAGTATGGTCCGTACAAGATCCACGGCGACCCGGAGATGATGCGCCGTATGGACGACATGCTTCAGGGCTTTGTGGCTCAACACCGCATGAAGTTGCCGGGTTCAGCCTACATTCCGTGCTACGAAATCTGCACGTAACGCTCAGTTTCTTCTCCTCAAAGCCGGGGCACCCTGTAGCGGATCCCGGCTTTTTTTATTACCGAATCAATTCATAGGCTTCACTTATAAATTTAACAAACTTACGACAAACGCAATCGATTACCTCCATTTAACAACCGTAATTTATCAGCCTTAAACTAAATTACCCGCAAGAAAATCCTAAAAACCCATATCTTTACAGCGGAAGACACCTATATTGCGGGCCGCTCTTTTAGCCCACATGTCGTTGGTGGTAGCCTTCGCGCCCGTAAATTCTATTTGATGTTTTTTTAACAGATAAATGGTCTAAAGATGCCCACATCATAAGTGGATTATTGCATTTGGGATCGCGATCACTGATAGATTCATAACGAGAATGTATCTTTCCGCCCGCCAATAGTTACGGGCGAAAATTATTAAAAAACCGTCACTGAACGAATTTCATATTACCGTCAGGCACTTTTTCATCGGATTTGACTAAAAACCTGACAATTTGCTTCCTCCAGGAGATACAGATGGAAACCACTCAAACCAGCACCGTTGCTTCGATTGAATCCCGAAGTGGTTGGCGCAAAACGGATACCATGTGGATGCTGGGCCTTTACGGCACGGCAATCGGCGCTGGTGTACTGTTCCTTCCTATCAACGCAGGCGTCGGCGGTCTGATTCCGCTGATCATCATGGCCATCATCGCCTTCCCGATGACCTACTTCGCACACCGCGGTCTAACCCGCTTCGTGCTGTCCGGTAAAAACCCGGGCGAAGACATCACCGAAGTGGTTGAAGAACATTTCGGCGTTGGCGCAGGTAAACTGATTACCCTGCTCTACTTCTTCGCGATTTACCCAATCCTGCTCGTCTACAGCGTGGCGATCACCAACACCGTTGAAAGCTTCATGACGCACCAGCTGCACATGACGCCGCCACCGCGTGCCATTCTGTCTCTGATCCTGATCGTCGGCATGATGACCATCGTGCGCTTCGGCGAGCAGATGATTGTTAAGGCCATGAGCGTGCTGGTCTTCCCGTTTGTGGCTGCGCTAATGCTGCTGGCCTGCTACCTGATCCCACAGTGGAACGGTGCAGCGCTGGAAACCCTGTCCCTGAGCAGCGCGTCTGCGACCGGTAACGGCCTGCTGATGACCCTGTGGCTGGCGATCCCGGTAATGGTCTTCTCCTTCAACCACTCCCCAATCATCTCCTCTTTCGCCGTGGCGAAACGCGAAGAGTACGGTGATGGTGCAGAGAAGAAGTGCTCCAGCATCCTGGCCCGCGCTCACGTGATGATGGTGCTGACCGTGATGTTCTTCGTCTTCAGCTGCGTACTGAGCCTCTCCCCGGCGGACCTGGCGGCAGCGAAAGAACAGAACATCTCTATTCTGTCTTACCTGGCGAACCACTTTAACGCACCGCTGATTGCGTGGATGGCACCGATCATCGCGATGATCGCCATCACCAAATCCTTCCTGGGCCACTACCTGGGCGCGCGTGAAGGCTTCAACGGTATGGTGATTAAATCTCTGCGCGGTAAAGGCAAGAGCATTGAAATCAACAAGCTGAACAAAATCACTGCACTGTTCATGCTGCTCACCACCTGGGCGGTAGCGACCCTGAACCCAAGCATCCTGGGCATGATTGAAACCCTGGGTGGCCCGGTTATCGCGATGATTCTGTTCCTGATGCCGATGTACGCGATTCAGAAAGTGCCTGCCATGCGCAAGTACAGCGGCCAGGTCAGCAACGTGTTTGTGGTTATCATGGGCCTTATCGCTATCTCTGCGATCTTCTACTCCCTGTACACCATGTTCTGATGAACGCCCGCGCCGCCTTCGGGCGGCGCACTCCTCCCCCTCTGACTGAAAGCAATGGACGCATCATGATTAGCGTATTCGATATTTTCAAAATCGGTATTGGTCCTTCCAGCTCTCACACCGTCGGACCAATGAAAGCCGGTAAGCAGTTCACGGATGACTTGATTGCACGCGGCATTCTGCACGACATCACCCGCGTGGTTGTCGATGTGTACGGCTCGCTTTCCCTGACCGGGAAAGGCCACCATACCGATATCGCCATTATCATGGGCCTGGCGGGAAATCTGCCGGATACCGTTGATATTGACGCGATCCCTGGCTTCATCCAGGACGTGAACACCCACGGTCGTTTGCTGCTGGCAAACGGTGAGCATGAGGTTGAATTCCCGGTTGACCACTGCATGAATTTCCATGCGGACAACCTGTCGCTGCATGAAAACGGCATGCGCATTACCGCGCTGGCCGGCGACAAAGCGGTTTACAGCCAGACGTATTACTCCATCGGCGGCGGCTTTATCGTCGACGAAGACCACTTTGGTCAAACCACCACCTCTTCTGTTGAGGTGCCGTATCCGTACAAAACTGCGGCGGATCTCCAGCGCCACTGCCAGGAGACGGGGCTTTCCCTCTCTGGCCTGATGATGAAAAACGAGCTGGCCCTTCACAGCAAAGAGGAGCTGGAACAGCACTTCGCTAGCGTCTGGGAAGTGATGCGTGGCGGCATTGAGCGCGGGATCACCACCGAAGGCGTTCTGCCGGGCAAGCTTCGCGTACCGCGTCGTGCGGCGGCGCTGCGTCGTATGCTGGTGAGCACCGACAAAACGACAACGGACCCGATGGCCGTCGTCGACTGGATCAACATGTTCGCCCTGGCGGTGAACGAAGAGAACGCCGCAGGGGGCCGCGTCGTCACGGCACCAACCAACGGTGCCTGCGGTATCGTTCCGGCCGTGCTGGCGTACTACGACAAGTTTATCCGTGAAGTGAACGCTAACTCCCTGGCGCGCTACCTGCTGGTCGCCAGCGCGATTGGTTCTCTGTATAAAATGAACGCCTCCATTTCCGGTGCGGAAGTAGGCTGTCAGGGCGAAGTCGGCGTGGCATGCTCCATGGCGGCGGCGGGCCTGGCGGAACTGTTGGGCGCAAGCCCGGCGCAGGTCTGCATCGCTGCGGAAATCGGCATGGAACATAACCTGGGGCTAACCTGCGATCCGGTTGCCGGACAGGTACAGGTGCCGTGCATCGAGCGTAACGCCATCGCCTCCGTCAAAGCGGTGAACGCGGCGCGTATGGCGCTGCGCCGCACCAGTGAGCCGCGCGTCTGTCTCGATAAAGTTATCGAAACCATGTACGAAACCGGTAAAGATATGAACGCCAAATACCGCGAAACCTCTCGCGGCGGCCTGGCGATGAAGATCGTAACCTGCGATTAAGCCTCTCATGAAGCCTCGTTTTGCGAGGCTTCTTCCTGTTTTCCCTCACGCTATTCGTTTCATCCTGCCGACAGTGATACCCTTTACCCATTAGATTTAAGGGAGAATATCTGTGGCTGTTCATTTGCTTATCGTCGACGCGCTCAATCTGATTCGCCGAATCCATGCGGTACAAGGCACGCCCTGCAAGGACACCTGCCTGCACGCGCTGGAGCAGCTTATTCGCCACAGCGAGCCGACGCACGTCGTGGCCGTGTTTGATGACGAAGCGCGCAACAGCGGCTGGCGACATCAGCGCCTGCCCGACTACAAGGCTGGACGCGCGCCGATGCCGGACGATCTCCATGCCGAAATGCCCACCCTGCGTGCCGCCTTTGAGCAGCGCGGCGTCCCCTGCTGGGGTGCACAGGGCAATGAAGCCGACGATCTCGCGGCCACCCTGGCCGTAAAAGTGGCAAGTGCCGGGCATCAGGCCACTATCGTTTCAACTGACAAAGGCTACTGCCAGCTGCTCTCCCCAACTATCCGCATTCGCGACTATTTTCAAAAACGCTGGCTGGACGCGCCGTTTATTGCCAGCGAGTTCGGCGTCTTGCCTGAGCAACTGCCGGATTATTGGGGTCTGGCAGGCATCAGCAGCTCTAAGGTTCCGGGTGTCGCCGGTATTGGACCAAAGAGCGCCGCCCAGTTGCTGACCGATTTTCAGAGTCTGGAAGGGATTTACGCCCGTCTGGATGAGGTGCCTGAAAAGTGGCGCAAGAAGCTGGAGGCGCATAAAGAGATGGCGTTTATCTGCCGCGAGGTGGCGACGCTACAGACAGATTTACAGCTGGACGGGAATTTACAGCAGTTGCGGTTAGAACGTTAAAACGTCAACACGGTTTTGTAGGCCCGGTAAGCGCAGCGCCACCGGGCAAAACAAAGCACGCACTATCGCTCGTCGCGACGTCCGCCTACAGCCGCCCACCAGCGACGGATGTGTACCGTTACCTCTTCGCGGTCGTGGTACAACTGACGCGCCTGGATCTCCACGTTAATACCGTGCTCATCCAGCTGTGCCTGAATATAGGCCAGGTTCTGGGATACCTCCTCGTAGCGCTTTTTCATCGGCAGCTTGAGGTTGAAAATGGTCTCACGGCACCAGCCGTTCACCAGCCAGGAGGCCATCAGCGCGGCCACTTTCGCCGGCTTCTCCACCATGTCGCACACCATCCATGAGATGTTGTTGCGGGTTGGGCGATAGCGGAAACCGTCTTCTCGCAGCCAGGTGACCTGCCCAGTGTCCATCAGGCTTTGCGCCATTGGACCGTTATCCACAGACGACACCCACATGTTGCGTTTCACCAGCTGATAGGTCCAGCCGCCCGGGCACGCGCCAAGGTCGACGGCATACATGCCGTTAGCCAGACGCTCGTCCCACTCATCTGCCGGGATAAAGACGTGAAACGCCTCTTCCAGCTTCAGGGTTGAACGGCTCGGCGCATCTGCCGGGAACTTCAGGCGCGGGATGCCCATAAAGAATGGCGAATTGTTATTGGTGTACGAATAGCCCGCATAGCAGCAGCCCGGTGCGATAAAGAAGATATGCACCACCGGACGCTTCGGCGTTTCGTAGTTTGTCAGTATGCCCGCGTCACGCAGCGCTGCGCGCAGCGGCACGGTGAACTTACGGCAAAACTTCATCAGCTCTTTGCTTTCGTTGGTATCGGCAACCTCAACGCGCAGGTCGCCGCCCTTCTCCACCACGCCCTTCAGCATGCCCACAATCGGCGTGATGCGATCTTCCGGCGGAAGATCTTTCAGCAACTCACCCGCGACGAACATCTGGCGGGCGAAGATCAGCGAGCTGAACGGCAGCTCGCGCGCCAGCTTGTCGGCGTCTTCAGGCTGATAACATTCGAATACCACATAGCCCGCATTTTCTTTTACGCGAGCAAAGCCGAAGACTTCGCGCTTCGCCGCTTTATCGGTAATTTCCGCGGCGCACTCTTTCTCAAACCCCGGGCGACAATATAAAACAACCTTATTCATGAACAACGCCCTTGCGTTTCAGACGGATAGCTCCGATAAACATTAATACCCAACCCGCCAGGAAGCTCACGCCGCCGACAGGTGTAACAAACGCCCACAGGCGCAAATGCGAGAGGGCCAGACAGTAAAGGCTGCCGCTAAACAGCACGGTACCCAGCGCCATAAATACGCTACTCCAGTAAAACCAGATGCTTATCCGGCGCTGCATCGCCACCGCCAGCCCAAAAATAGCCAGCGTATGAAACGCCTGGTATTCAAGGCCGGTCTGGATCCAGCCCATCTCGACGGCGCCCAAAGACTTGCTCAATACGTGCGCGCCAAAGGCGCCCAGTGCAACAAAAATAAAGCCACTCACCGCGGCAAAAATCAGCATGAATCGGCTGGTCATGTTTAAGTCCTGAATTAATGCGTGCCCGGCACACAAACGTTATTGTTCATACCTGAAGCGGAATTTTTCTTGCTCGCTTGCCGCTTTCGCCAGTATCCACTGCCGGAAGGCGGCTATTTTACCCAGTTCTGCCTGACTGTCATGACAAACCAGATAAAATGCATTCTTGCTGACCAGTACATCATTAAAAGGGCAAACCAGACGGCCTGCCTCAATTTCGGACTGCGCCATCACGTTGTTCGCCAACGCCACGCCCTGTCCGTGAATGGCAGCCTGTAGCACCATCGCACTATGGCTAAAAATGGGGCCCTGCTGCACGTTTATATGACTAAGACCTAATTGACGGGTATAAGTTTGCCAGTCGCGGCGAGAGGCATCATGTAAAAGCGTATGCTGCGCCAGGTCAGCGGGTGTTTTCAGCGCCTTGTCGCCTGTTAAAAGCAGAGGCGAACAGACCGGCAGCAGATATTCTGCGTATAATTTCTCGACACGCAAGCCCGGCCAGTTGCCGCGACCATAAAAAATGGCGACATCCACATCATCGGCCAGCTTGTCTTCCTGACGATCCACCGCCTGGATTCGAACGTCGATCCCCGGATAAGCTGAGTTAAAGCTTGAGAGTCTTGGCACCAACCACTGAATGGCAAAACTGGGCAATAAACTAACAGTCAGGGCACCTTTTGCACTGCGGGCCTGCAGCTTACGCGTGGCTTCCGTGAGCTGGGAAAAAATCTCTTTAATATCCTGAAAATAGCTCTGCCCCTCTTCGGTCAACAGCAAGGAACGATTGCGTCGGCGGAACAGCTTAAGGCCCAGGAAATCCTCCAGGGACTTGATTTGGTGACTTACTGCGGCCTGTGTCACAAAAAGCTCATCTGCCGCACGGGTGAAGCTCAGGTGACGTGCTGCTGCATCAAAAACGCGTAATGCATTAAGGGGTGGCAATCGCTTTGACATGGTTATCTGGCTTAGATGTTAACGGAATTTAACAAACAGGAAACAACGTTTAACCTATTAGTTTTTTTTATCTGAGCCATTATAATTTGTCCGTTGAGGAACTACCAGCAAATACCTATAGTGGCGGCACTTCCTGAGCCGGAACGAAGAGCTTTTTTCGGAATGCGTGTTCTGAAGGGCTTTTGGCTTACGGTTGTGATGTTGTGTTGTTGTGTTTGCAATTGGTCTGCGATTCAGACCACGGTAGCAACGCTACCAATTTTTCACTTCCTGTACATTTACCCTGTCTGTCCATAGTGATTAATGTAGCACCGCCAATTTGCGGTGCTTTTTTTTCGCCTGCGATCGGTTAATGCTCGATCTCTTTCATCTCTTTCACGTCCGTGCGGTTGATCTGCTGCTTGTTCCCGTTAGCATCTTTGTACGAAATCATCCCGGTATCGTTATCGGTAGTCGGTTTCCCTTCCGAAACGATAGAACGACCATCGTTTGTGTGCATCACGTAGTTGTTACCAGAACAGGCGCTCAGGGCAAAAGTAAACGCACAGGCAGAAATGATTGCAGCTGTCTTATTCATGATTATTCTCCTTTAGCAATTAATGCTATTCAAACCTCGATTTATAACAGGCTAAAACATCCGCCTAACACTATTTAGCATAACCTGCTTTTTCGAGGTCGCCAGGATAAGCAGACAAATCTGATAGATATCAACCTTCTTGCCCTGCCGCTGAAATTGCGCGACGATCTCTCTATCGACACGAGGAATTCCATGAACGCTTTCAGTCCTGCGCAGTTTCGCGCACAGTTTCCGGCGCTGGCCGATGCCGGTATTTATCTTGATAGCGCCGCCACGGCCCTGAAGCCCCAGGCGGTGATCGAGGCCACGCAGCAGTTCTACAGCCTGAGCGCCGGCAACGTACATCGCAGCCAGTTTGCCGAAGCGCAGCGCCTGACCGCGCGCTATGAAGCCGCACGCGATCAGGTTGCACGCCTGATCAATGCCGAAAGCGGGAAAAATATCGTCTGGACGCGCGGCACGACCGAAGCCATCAATATGGTGGCCCAGAGCTATGCCCGCCCGCTGCTGCAGCCAGGGGACGAGATCATTGTCAGCGAAGCAGAGCACCACGCTAACCTGGTGCCCTGGCTGATGGTGGCTGAGCAAACGGGCGCGCGCGTTGTTAAGCTCCCGTTGAGTGCAGACTTTCTGCCTGACGTGGCCCGTCTCCCTGAGCTGATTAACCCCCGCAGCCGCATTCTGGCGCTGGGGCAGATGTCCAACGTCACCGGCGGCTGTCCGGATCTGGCTCGCGCCATTGAGATTGCCCATGCCAGCGGCGTGGTGGTGATGGTCGACGGTGCTCAGGGCGTGGTTCATTTCCCCGCTGATGTGCAGGCGCTGGATATCGACTTCTACGCCTTCTCCGGGCACAAACTCTACGGGCCAACCGGGATTGGCGCGCTGTACGGTAAACCGGAACTGCTGGCAAAAATGACGCCGTGGCTCGGCGGCGGCAAAATGATTACCGAAGTGACCTTCGACGGTTTTAAAACGCAGGAGGTGCCTTACCGTCTGGAAGCGGGCACGCCGAACGTGGCCGGGGTCATCGGCCTCAGCGCCGCACTTGAATGGCTGGCGGAAACGGACGCGGTTCAGGCGGAAAGCTGGAGCCGAGGGCTGGCGACGCTGGCTGAGGAAGAACTGAAAAAACGCCCGGGTTTCCGCTCGTTCCGCGTTCAGGATTCCAGCCTGCTCGCCTTTGATTTTGCTGGCGTGCATCATAGCGATATGGTGACGCTGCTGGCCGGATACGGCATTGCCCTGCGCGCCGGACAGCACTGCGCCCAGCCGCTGCTGGCGGCGCTCGGCGTCAGCGGTACGCTGCGCGCCTCGTTTGCGCCGTATAATACCCAAAGCGATGTCGACGCGCTGGTTAGCGCCGTTGACCGCGCCCTTGAAATACTGGTGGATTAATGACTAGCGCTGCTTTAGCCGGACATCCGTTTGGCACGGTCATCACTGAAGAGACCTTAAAACAGACCTTCGCCCCGCTCCAGCAGTGGGAAGATAAATATCGTCAGTTGATCCTGCTGGGTAAACAGCTCCCAGCTCTTTCCGACGATCTTAAAGCGCAGGCGAAAGAGATTGCGGGCTGTGAAAACCGCGTCTGGCTGGGCGTGAGCGTCTCCGGCGAGAAGCTGCATTTCTTCGGCGACAGCGAAGGGCGTATCGTCCGGGGCCTGCTGGCGGTCCTGTTAACCGCCATTGAGGGGAAAAGCGCGGCGGAATTGTTAACGCACTCGCCGCTGGCGCTGTTCGACGAACTGGGGCTGCGCGCGCAGCTTAGCGCCTCGCGCGGTCAGGGCCTGATCGCGCTCAGCGACGCGGTGCTGGACGCCGCACGTCAGGCTCAGGCCTGACGTTCCGCCTTCGCCATCATCTTCTTCAGGGCGTGAGAGACCGCCACAAAGCCAAAAGAGGCGGTTACCATGGTGGCCGCCCCAAAGCCTGACGCGCAGTCCATGCGTTTTGGCCCTTCCGCCGTGCTTTTCATCGCACAAACTGAACCATCCGCCTGCGGGTAGACCAGCGCTTCGGTGGAGAACACGCAGTCGACGCCTAGCTTGCCCTTGCTGTTCTTCACCACATTGAAGTCGCTCTTCAGGCGTTCACGCAGCTTGGCAGCCAGCGGATCCTGAATGGTTTTCGCCAGATCGGCAACCTGGATCTGCGTGGGATCGATTTGCCCGCCCGCGCCGCCGGTCGTGACCAGCGGCACCTTGTAACGACGGCAGTATGCGATCAGCGCCGCTTTAGGACGCACGCTGTCGATGGCGTCAATCACATAGCTGTAGCCTTTGCTCATGTACTCCGCGACGTTATCTGCCGTCACAAAGTCGTCGATCACCGTCACCCGACACTCCGGATTGATGAGGCGAATGCGCTCCGCCATCACCTCGGACTTCGCCAGGCCGACGTTATCACGCAGGGCGTGGATCTGACGGTTAGTGTTGGTCACACAAACGTCATCCATATCAATCAGCGTGATTGCGCCAATCCCGGTTCTCGCCAGCGCTTCCGCCGCCCAGGAGCCGACACCGCCAATGCCCACGACGCAGACGTGCGCATCCGCAAACAGCTGCAGGGCTTTTTCACCATAGAGACGTGCCGTGCCGCCAAAACGCTGGCGCCAGGCATCGCTGATTACCACAGACATAAAACCTCAGATGTAAAAAGGGTGAGGTTTTCCTCACCCTGAACAGTAATCCGTATTGCGCTCAGAATACCACAATCAGCCGCTGAATACGTTTCCGGTGCCCGGCGCGGCCTTCAGCACCCATACGCGTCCGTAGTGGTTATACCAGCCTGCACGGTGACCGGCATCCGGGCCAATGCCCTGGTAGATATCAAAGTGCTGTCCCTTAATCGCTCCGCCAACATCCAGGGCTACCATCAGACGCAGCTCATATTTGCCGTTGAACTTGCCGTTGTTGTCGAGCAGAGGGACTTCCGCCAGCAGCGTGGTACCCGCAGGAATGATAGAACGATCCGATGCCACCGACGCGCGGCCAATCAGCGGCACGGCGCTGGCCCCTTTCACCGGGGCGAAGTTTTGCGGCTTGAAGAAGACGAACGATGGGTTCTGCTCCAGCAGCTCGCGCACCTCGGCTTCACTGTGCTTTTCGCCCCACTCGCGGATCGCCTGCATCGACATATCTTCTTTTTTCACTTCGCCGCGGTCAATCAGCACCTTACCGATGCTGCGGTAGGCATGGCCGTTTTTCCCGGCATAGCTGAAGAAGTTAAGCGGTGAACCGTCGCCAAAATCAATGTAGCCGCTGCCCTGCACGTCCATGATGAAATTATCCATCAGGGAGTTGCTGTAGGCCAGGACGTAGTTTTCGCTCAGCGCACCGGCGTAGATTTCGGCGCGGGACGGCAGGCGGCCGCGTTTTGGCGGCATACGGTAGATAGGGTACTGGAACTCGCCCTGGCGCGTGTGTCGCGCCTGAACCACGGGCGTGTAATAGCCGGTGAACTGGACGTTGCCGTAGTTATCCGCCCCTTCCATTTGCCAGGCATCAATACCAAACTGGCGCATGTTGCGCGTATCGCCGCCCGCCTTCAGCCAGTCCTGTACCGCGCTATAAACATTGTTCTGTGAGCTATACAGACGCGGCGACGCATTGCGGATCTGGTAGACCTGCTCGGAGAAATCACCGGCGTTGATCGGCGCGCCAACGGCGTCAGGCTGATTAACTAAAGAGAAAGGCTGGGATAACTTCCCGTCTTTATACTGCTGACCGCGATCGGTCGGTTTGGAAGAACAGGCCGCAAGAATCGCTACCATTGCGCCCGCCATCAGATACTTCGCCCAACGTCCTTTCATTATATCTCGTCTTTAAGTTGCCCATTTCCGCGTGATGAAGATAACAAACCGACAAAGCGAATGAAATGCGATCGCATGCCCTTTGGCAAATTCAGAGCAAAAAATAGTCTAAATGTCGCAATGCCGTTCACTTTACATACAAAGTTAATGATTTATGTGAAAAAGGGGTTGCATCACAAACCTATCCGAGTATAGTGCGCTTCCACGGACGCGGGGTGGAGCAGCCT
>NZ_JADBQO010000028.1:0-143678 GCF_014895875.1 Enterobacter cloacae complex sp. P12RS | reverse complement strand
AATCCGGCCCCCGCAACCAACACTTCTAAAAACAATAAACACCCTTAAGGGTGTTTTTTTGTATCTGCCGTTTGTGAATTTGCCGGGCATTTCACCCGGCTAAAAACCTACCCGCGCCGCGCCAGCGTCGCCCCGTCTGAGAAATACGCCCGTATCCCCGCCAGAATCGACTCCGCCACCTCCTGCTGGAACTTTGCCGTCTTGAGCTTACGCTCTTCTTCAACGTTACTGATAAACGCGGTTTCTACCAGAATGGACGGGATATCCGGTGCCTTCAGCACCGCAAACCCGGCCTGCTCAACGCTGTTTTTGTGCAGCTTATTGATGTTCCCCAGCTTGCCCAGCACCGCTTTACCAAACTTCAGGCTGTCGTTAATGGTCAGGGACTGCACCATGTCGAACATGGTGTGGTCGACGTAGCGGTCGCCGCTTTTGCTCACGCCACCGATCAGGTCCGAGGCGTTTTGGGTGTCCGCAAGGTATCGCGCCGCGGTACTGGTCGCGCCCTTGGTTGAGAGCGCAAACACCGACGAGCCGCTCGGCTGGCGGCTGGTAAAGGCATCCGCATGGATCGAGACGAACAGATCGGCACGCTGCTTCTGCGCTTTCGCCACCCTCACCTTCAGCGGAATAAAGACATCCTCATTGCGCGTCATGTAGGCGCGCATATTGCCCTCTTTATCAATTAACGCCTTCAGACGACGGGCAATTTGCAGCACCACGTCTTTTTCACGCGTATGGTATTTCCCCACCGCACCGGAGTCTTCGCCGCCGTGGCCGGGATCGAGCATGATCACAATCGGACGATCGCGCCCTGCTTTCCCCGGCTGCGGGCCGCTTTGCGCAGGCGGCACCTGACGCTGAAGATCGCCTTTGTTGTAATCCTCCAGCAGGGCGAGAAGCGGATCCTGAATATCCGTCGCATTCGCCGGGTAAAGATCCATCACCAGACGCTCTTTAAACGTCGCGACAGGCGCCAGGGCGAACAGCTGCGGCTTAACGTTCTGCTTAAGCTCAAACACCATGCGCACGGTTTGCGGATCAAACTGACCGACGCGCGCCGATTTAATAAACGGATCGTCACCGCGGATCTGCGCCGCCATGCCTTTCAGCACGGAGTTGAGGTTCACCCCTTCGAGATCCACCACCACGCGTTCAGGGTTGCTGAGGGCAAATTGCTTATATTTCAGCACGCGATTGGATTCAACCGTCACGCGCGTATAGGTCGACGACGGCCAGACGCGCACCGCCACCACCTGACTCGTGGCGGCAAGACCGACCTGGCTGACGCTAAGCAACCACATTGCCCCGGCCCCTTTTAACAAACGGCGGCGGCTTATTGCTGAATTGGATCCCGACATGCTTCTCCCGAGCAAGAAAACAAACTGATATACAAAAGTGCAGATTGACCGAAAACTTTAACGAATGACGCATAAACTGTCATCTATAAAAGGGTAAACAATCATACGTTAACGCACGGATTACTTATTAATTTCTGTAGGTCGCAGAAAATTTGCACTTGCACACGCGCCCACAATCGAATAAAAATACATAAATTACGAATAAACATTCATTAAGGGTTGTGCCATGGTGAAGGAACGTAGAACCGAACTGGTCCAGGGATTCCGCCATTCTGTTCCCTATATCAACGCCCACCGGGGAAAAACGTTTGTCATCATGCTGGGCGGCGAAGCCATTGAGCATGAAAATTTTTCCAGCATCGTCAATGACATTGGCCTGCTGCACAGCCTCGGGATCCGCCTGGTGGTGGTCTATGGCGCGCGCCCGCAGATCGACGCCAACCTGGCCGCTCACCACCACGAGCCGATTTACCACAAACATACCCGCGTCACGGATGCCAAAACCCTGGAGCTGGTGAAGCAGGCGGCGGGTCTGCTGCAGCTGGATATCACCGCTCGCCTGTCGATGAGCCTGAACAACACGCCGCTACAGGGCGCGCATATCAACGTCGTGAGCGGCAACTTTATCATTGCCCAGCCGCTCGGCGTGGACGATGGCGTGGATTACTGCCACAGCGGCCGCATTCGTCGTATTGATGAAGAGGCCATTCACCGTCAGCTCGACAGCGGTGCCATTGTCCTGATGGGGCCGGTGGCGGTTTCCGTAACCGGTGAAAGCTTTAACCTGACGTCCGAAGAGATTGCCACCCAGCTGGCGATCAAGCTGAAGGCGGAAAAAATGATTGGGTTTTGCTCCTCCCAGGGCGTCGTAAACGATGAAGGGGTGATTGTGCCGGAACTCTTCCCGAATGAAGCGCAGGCCCGCGTTGAAGCGCTGGAAGCCGAAGGGGATTACCACTCCGGCACCGTCCGCTTCCTGCGTGGCGCCGTGAAGGCCTGCCGCAGCGGCGTGCGCCGTAGTCACCTGATCAGCTATCAGGAAGACGGAGCTCTGCTGCAGGAGCTGTTCTCCCGCGACGGTATTGGCACCCAGATTGTGATGGAAAGTGCAGAGCAGATTCGCCGCGCGACCATCAACGATATCGGCGGCATTCTGGAGCTGATCCGTCCGCTGGAACAGCAGGGTATTCTGGTTCGTCGCTCCCGCGAGCAGCTGGAGATGGAGATCGACAAATTCACCATTATCCAGCGCGATAACCTGACCATTGCCTGCGCCGCCCTCTATCCGTTCCCGGAAGAGAAAATCGGAGAAATGGCCTGCGTGGCGGTGCACCCGGATTACCGCAGCTCTTCACGCGGCGAAATGCTGCTTGAGCGCGTGGCGGCACAGGCGCGTCAGATGGGGCTGAGCAAGCTGTTCGTCCTGACGACGCGCAGCATTCACTGGTTCCAGGAGCGCGGGTTCACGCCGGTGGATATTGATTCTCTGCCGGAAACGAAGAAAGAGATGTACAACTATCAGCGCCGTTCGAAAGTGCTGATGGCCGACCTGGGGTAATCCTTTCTTTGCCGGCGTCGTTCATAGGGAGTCAAATATCGCGCTCAGCCCGCTTCGGCGTTCCGTGCGAGTGGCAATCGCCTGTACCAGCACCCGTTCATCGGTATACAGCGACAGGCGCTGACGCGCGCGCGTAATGGCGGTATAGATCAGCTCGCGAGTAACGACAGGGGAAAGCTGTGTGGGCAGGATAAGTGCCGCATGGTTAAACTCAGAACCCTGGGATTTATGCACCGTCATCGCCCAGGCAGTTTCATGCTCGGGCAAACGGCTCGGCTGGAAGGACTTCACGCTACCGTCCGGCATCTGGAACCAGACGCGAAGCCCCTGCCCGCGATCGAGCGCAATCCCGATATCCCCGTTAAACAACCCCAGCGCGCTGTCGTTGCGGGAGATCATCACCGGCCGGCCTTCATACCAGCGCGAGTGCGGAGTACGGTTGATTTTACGCTTTTGCGCCAGCAGCTGTTCCAGCCTGTCGTTCAGGCCGCTGACGCCAAAGGGCCCTTCCCTCAACGCGCAGAGCAGCTGGTATTCGCCAAACGCGGCAATGACCTGCTCCGGCGTGCTTTGCTGCTGTACGCCCGTCAGAAAATGTTGGTACCCCAGCAGGGCGTCATCCAGCATCGCCTGATACTCTTCCCCGGTTTGCAGCGATTTTTTCTCAATATCGGTAAAGGTACCGTCAAATACCGCACAGGTAGCGTGCCGGTCGCCCCGGTTCACCGCCGCCGCAAGCTGACCAATGCCGGAATCGCTGCCAAAACGGTAGCTTTTTTGCAGCAGACACAGGCTGTCGCGCAGCGCCCCCGCAAGTAAATGGTTTTCAGCCGCGAGCGAACATCCGGTCAGGCGCGCCAGCTCCTCAGCGCGTTCAGCGGTATACCCCAGGCTGGCATAGGTGCAGATATCGCCCAGCACGGCCCCGGCCTCAACGGAGGCAAGCTGATCGCGGTCGCCGAGGAAAATGACGCGCGCGTGCGGCGGCAACGCATCAATCAAACGCGACATCATCGTCAGGTCAATCATCGATGCTTCATCCACCACCAGCACGTCCAGATGCAGCGGGTTACCGGCATGGTAGCGCAGACGCTGGCTACCCGGCTGCGCGCCGAGCAAGCGGTGCAGCGTGCTGGCTTCGTTAGGGAAAAGCGCAAGCCGCTCCCCGGTGAGCGGCAGTTTTTGCAGCGCGCCGCCTAACGACTCCGTCAGACGTGCAGCCGCTTTACCGGTGGGTGCCGCCAGGCGGATACGACACTTTTGCTCACCCGATAACTGAATCAGCGCGGCAAGCAGCTTAGCCACGGTGGTCGTTTTACCGGTGCCCGGCCCGCCCGAAATCACCGATATCCGCCGCGTTAACGCCACTGCTGCCGCCACTTTCTGCCAGTCTGTCTCGTCGTCAGAGGTAAACAGCGTATCCAGCGTTTGCCGGAGCAGTGCTTCATCGCACGGGAGCGGAGCATTGGTCTCGCTGAAAAAGCGCGCCACCGTCAGTTCGTTACGCCACAGCCGGTTCAGATACAAACGTTCGCCCGTCAAAATCATTGGCGTACCGGTATCGGCGCTGCTGACGGCGGGAGAGCGGAGTAATATTTCTTGCCAGTCCACTGCCTCACCCAGAAGCGCGAAACACGCCTGTAAAGCCGGCGGCATTTTCTCATCCACCACCAGACGTGAAAGCGGCAGACAGACATGCCCTTCTCCCGCATCTTTACTCAGGATCGCCGCGGCAAGCATGACGGCAGGCTCTTCGCCCGCCACCATCATGGCAAATTGTACGTCCAGGTGGCGAAGTGCACGTTGTTCAATTGCGTCCAGCAGTAGCGCCTGCATCGTCATGCTACTTCCTCCGTGCTTGCAGCAAACAGGTTATCCATCTTTTCAATCAACTCCACAGCCGGGCGGGTGCTGAAGATACCCGAACGCGGGTCGTTAGCATCCACGCCGCGCAGAAACAGGTAAATGACGCCGCCAAAATGATCTTCATAGCGATAATCGGCCATGCGATGGCGCAGGTAACGGTGCAGCGCCAGGGTGTAAAGCTGATACTGCAGATCGTAGCGATGCATTTGCATCGCTGAGGCCATCGCCTGCTGGGTATAGGCTTCGCTGTTTGCCCCCAGCCAGTTCGATTTGTAATCCAGCAGGTAGTAGCGCCCTTCGTGGCGGAAAACCAGGTCGATAAAGCCTTTCAGCATCCCCTGCACCTGGCGAAAATTCAGCGGCGGACACCCGGCGGATAACGGATCGTACTCGCGGATCAGCGCATCAAGCGCCTCGGCCCTGAGCGGGCTGGCGATGGGGAGGTAAAACTCCATCTCCACCTGCTTATCTTTGGCGGTCAGCTGGCTCAGCGAGATCCCCTGCACCGTGAGCGGCGCGTGCAGAACAGCGCGGATCCATTCAGTGAGAACCGGCTGCCACTGTGCGTCGTAGCCGCCGCTCTGTAACATCTTCAGCACCCACTCTTCTGATACCGGCTGGGTAAAATCCAGCTCTTCAAACAGGCTGTGCAAAAACGTGCCCGGCGAGGCGCCGCGCGGAAACTGATGCGGCGTGAGCGCCGGCTCGACGGGCACGCTCCCGGCCCCAGCGGCATCCACGTCCAGTTTTGGCATCAGATCTTGCGCAATACTCTGTCCGTGCTGCTGTAAACCGGAGTAACTGGTGACGCGCCAGTCGTCAGTGATTGTGCGAGCCACCTCGCGGGCATGCAGCGCTGACTCTCCCTGCTCCGGCGTCTGCCAGCGGCTGCTGTCGGGCTGGGAGGGAATATGCAGGGCAACATGCTCTGAGCAAAGTGATTCGATGCACTGGCGCAGCCCTGCGGCATCTTTAGGCTCGCCGCGCTGAATAAGCCGCCCCAGCGCGCTCAGATGAAAATCACTCTCGCCGCTCTTTTCGCCACGGCGACGGAACAGCGGCGCGACGCCCAGGGAACAGTGCCAGACCGAACGGGTCAGCGCCACGTATAGCAGGCGCAGGTCTTCCGCGAGACGCTCCGCTTCGGCCAGCTCGACGCTGGACTCCGCGTTGCTGAGGTCGAGTACCGCTTCGAACGACTCGCGATCGTGGTAAAAAGCCTGGTCCTGTACGCGATAATTGGCGATAAACGGCAGCCAGACCAGCGGATACTCCAGGCCTTTCGACTTGTGAATGGTGACGATCTGCACCAGATGTTTATCGCTCTCGAGGCGCATCTGCTGGCTGGAAGAATTGCTGTTAGGGTCGGCAATCTGCTGGGCCAGCCAGCGCACCAGAGCATGCTCGCTCTCCAGCTGCGTACCCGCTTCCTGGAGCAGCTCGCTGATGTGCAAAATATCGGTCAGACGGCGCTCGCCGCCCGCTGTCGCCAGCATGTTTTCCGCAATGTGACGATGTGCCATGAGCTCGCGCACCATCGCCATCACGCCGCGCTTCTGCCATTTTTCACGGTAGCGCACAAACTCTTCTACCACAGCATCCCACGCGGATTCGTCAGTATTAAGCGCATCAATGTCACGCGCATTCAGCCCGAGCATCGCGCTCGCTAAGGCGCTGCGGAGCGTGCTTTCACGCTCCGGGGCCAGCACAGCCTGCAGCAGCCATAGCATCTCGAGGGCTTCCAGCGTTTCAAAAACGCTGTCGCGGTTGGAGAGGTAAACGGACGGTATATTCAATAGCGTCAGGGCGTCGCGGATAAGCGCGGCCTCCTGACGGCTGCGCACCAGCACCGTGATATCGGATGCCTTTACCGGGGCTGGTTTATCCTCCTTCCACAGCAGCGCATCGCCGCGCGCGCCTGCGCTGAGCCAGTCCCTAATTTGCGCCGCACAGTGCTGGGCCATAGCATTTTGATAGTCCGCGACGCCCCAGCCTTCCCCATCAAGTAGCCAGAAGTTCATGGCTGGCTGAGTTTCGCCATTAACCTCGAAGCGCAACGCGGTATTTTTAGGGGCGAACTTGACCGGCTGGAAAGGGATCTCCCGGAACATAAACGCCGTATCCATGCGGCTGAAGAGCGCATTGACGCTTTCCACCATGCCGGGAGAAGAGCGCCAGTTGGTTTCGAGCGTGTAGTGCGCGTTAACCTCGCTGCGGGCTTTCATGTAGGTGAAAATATCCGCACCGCGGAAGGCGTAAATGGCCTGCTTAGGATCGCCGATTAACAACAGCGCGGTGCCGGGCTGCTGGCGCCAGATACGGCGGAAAATGCGGTACTGCTGTGGGTCGGTGTCCTGAAATTCGTCAATCATTGCCACCGGGAAGCGGGTGCGAATCGCGGCGGCAAGCGCTTCGCCATTCTCACTGCACAGCGCCGCATCAAGTCGGCTCAGCATATCGTCGAACCCCAGCTCGCCCCGGCGACGCTTTTCACGCGCGACGGCGTCGCGGATCTCCGTCATGGCGCGAGCGATCATCAGATCGTTGAGCGTCAGGGGCTCCGCCAGCAGGGTTTCAATCGCCAGAAACAGGGGATGTTCAGGCACGATGCCGTCGGCTTTGGTCCGCTCAACCAGGAAACGCCGGGAGAATTTCTCCAGCGCATCCGGGAGCTGGTAACCGCGCGTCTCTTCCTGCGCCCACGCGCTGATCTTCTCGATCCATTTGCCCTGGTTGCCGCGATTGAACTTACGTCGATCGATCCCGGAATTCTCGATGATCCCGTCAATCTCACCGACTGACTCAATCCATTTTTGTTTGATGTCGGCAATTTTAGCGATGATTTTTTCATGGCGTGAGGCCAGGGTTTCATCCGCCGGGGGCGGAGATTTGATGACCGGCGCTTCCCCCTGAAGATAACGATCGATGGCGCGCAGCAGTGCTTCGGGCCCCTTCCACAACGCATGTACCGCTTCCGCAATATCCCGCTGTAACGGATAGCAGTGGCGACGCCAGAAATCCGCGCAGGCCTGATAGCGAAGCACGGATTCATCTTCAATAAGCTGCTGCTCAAACAGCATGCCGGATTCAAACGCATTCAGGCTCAGCATGCGCTGGCAAAAACCGTGAATGGTGAAGACGGACGCTTCGTCCATCTGCCTTTCTGCGAGGAGCAGCCACTGGGCTGCCTGTTGCTTATCGGCAATCTCTTCCAGAAGGCTCGCGTAGAGAGGGTTATCCGTGCTCTGGCGCAGACAGGCGATGCGCAGTTCGTGGATATTGGTCCGAATACGGCCGCGCAGCTCAGCGGTGGCAGCCTCGGTAAAGGTAACAACCAGTAGCTCTTCAACGCTCAAAGGACGAGGAAAAGCGGCGTTACCGCCAAGCCCTAACAGCAGGCGCAGATAGAGCGCGGCGATGGTGAAGGTTTTTCCCGTTCCCGCTGAGGCTTCAATCAATCGTTCACCCTGCAGAGGTAAACGTAAGGGATCAAGGGACTCAGCGGTATCGGTCATTCTTTCTTACTCCAGGGCATAGATTGCTGCAACGCGCTGACGCTCTTCCAGACTTTCCAGCCTTTCGGGTTCACGTAGTCCGTTTTCCCGTTCTGGCTACCGGAAACCTGAGACAGGATAGTGATGCCCTGCGGCTTAATCACGGCCTGATGGAAGAAATCGGCAGCCTTCTGCGGCGTCAGCTGTTTTATCTCGGCCACTACTTTATCACGCGAATCAAATTTCAGATTACCGCGATCGAAATCTTTGCTCAGCTGTGACGCCTCTTCGCCCAGCGTCTGCGGCGGCTGCATCACCTGCGCGATGACGGCCTGCTGGATCTGAGCAAACTCTTCCGGCTTCATGGCCCGCAGTTTTGCTTCCACCTGCGGGAAGAACGCCTGATAGCGGTGCCAGAGATAGGCCGGCTGTTTGTCGCTGCTTTGCAGCAGGAAGCCCAGCCCCCATTGACGCCCCACGTTCATTGAGAAAGCAAATACCGCATAGCCAAGCTGCTCTTCTGTGCGCAGCTGGTTATAGAACCACGGCTGAATAATCTGACCCAGAACGGCGCTCTGCGCAGAGCTTGCGAATTCATCATAGCCCGTTGGCACAAACACCGCGGCCAGCGCGGAATCAGTGCTGCTCCCCGCTTTTTCAAAGATCACATTCTGTTTTTTCTCAACCAGCACGTCCTGGTTACGGCACCACTCGTCCCCTTTCGAACCGAGCTGCGTGCGAACATTTTCTGCCAGCGTTTTGGCCTGATCTTCGCTCATGTTGCCGACGATAAGAAACTCCGGGCGCGTGTTGGTTTTTAGCGAGTCACGGTAAGCCAGCACCTCTTTTAATGAGATTGATGGCAGCAAGGCACGGCGTTCTTCACGCTGGAAATAAGGTATTTGCGACAGCATTTGTGCCGGCATAAGCGCCTGATCGTAAGCTTTGCCCTTTTCTGCAGAATCCATCATCTGCGCATACCAGGATTTAGCCTGCTCAAGCTGCTCCTCCGTTGGCGTGTAGCTGAAGTAACCCTCGAGCAGTGCCTTGAAAAGCTGAGGCAGACGCTGAGTATAGCCATTTGCATTAAGCATCAAACCGTTGTTGGCGTTGGTGGAGAAACTGATCCCACCCACGGCCGCCTGGTTGCTGAGCTGATCGAGCGCGATACCGGCCAGATAGTCATTGAGCGCGAACATCACCTGATTTTTGGCGCTGTTCATCGCTTTCGGGTTACGCAGGACCACGCTGACATCGGCCTTTGGCTCGCTCGCAAAATAACGGCTTGGGGTATACACCACGCGCAGCGTCGGTTCATCAATAATGAGCTCCGGGTGCGGATAATTCTTAGTCGTTTTGATCAGCGAGAAATCATCCGGGATATAGGGGTTCAGCTCCGGCAGCTTCAACGCAATCTCACCGGCCTTCTTCTGCCAGTCGGCGAAAGTCTGGTCGCTGATTTTGTCTACCTGATAAGGGGCATCAACAAAGTATGCCGTCTTGTTATGCGGTTCGTTCGGGCTGATGTACCAGATGCGGGCATTTTGCGGCGTCATCATCGCCAGGCGCGCTTTTACCGCCTCGGCATCATAACGATCGGCAATATTGACCGCGTCGAGCGTGTGCGCCACCGGCACGCGGATCATGGTATCCGCCAGCCACTCCACGTAATCCATATCGCGGGTAATGGACGGGTAACGGAAATCGAGATCCAGCACGTGCGCCAGTTCATCAAAATAGCGCTTATCGACGCCTTTCTCGCGCAGTAAAGAGAGGTAGCTAAAGATAGCCGCCACCACTTCATCACGGTTGGCCTGACCTTTGTCGGTCAGGGTGGCGGAGATCGCCAGCACACCGCTATTGCCGTTTACCACGGGATCGGAATCGGCGCGGATCCCTTCCACCAGCCCCTGTTTTTGCAGCCAGTCAGATAAGGTTCCCGGGCTGCGGTTACCAATCAGGTAGGTCACCAGCTCGTCGGTTTTACTGCGAAACTGGGCTGTGTTGTTATCAATGCGGAACTCAACGCGCAGCACTTTGCGGGGCATGGCAGGGACGTAGTGGATGACGATCCCTTTTTGCGCGTCCGTGACAACCGGTACGTCTATCTTCGGCAGGTCAATATTTTTATTCGGCACCCGGCCAAACGTTTGTGCCGCCAGTCCGGCAAGCTCCGGCAACGGTTTGTTGCTGTAAATAACCGCCTTCATCAGGTTGGCGGAGTAGTATTTGTCACGAAACGCATGCAGGGCGTCAATGACCGGGCTTCCCGGTTTATCGCTCAGCGTCTCCAGGTTACCGCCCGAGAAACGTGAGCCCGGATGCGCCGGGTTGATGGTCTCGGCGCTGACCTGCGCCATACGCATACCGTCCCGAGTACGGGCCATGGTCAGCTCCGCATTGACGGCATTGCGCTCGCGGTCGGCGTATTTTTTATCCAGCAGCGGCGCGGCGATAGCATCGGCAAGACGATCAACCGCCCCTTCCAGCGCGTCATTTTCGACTTCGAGATAAAAGGCCGTGCGGTACGGTGCCGTGCTGGCGTTGTGGCTGCCGCCGTGCATTTTCAGGAATTCTGAAAGGCTATCCGGCTGCGGATATTTTTTAGAGCCCATCAGCGTCATGTGTTCGAGGTAATGCGCCAGCCCCGGATGCGCCTCAGGATCTTCCAGCGATCCAACCGGCACCACTAACGCCGAGAGGGATTTCACCGCCTGCGGATCGGAAACCAGCAGCACGGTCATACCGTTATCAAGGCGGATAGCCTGATACTGACGGGTATCTTTTTCGCTCTTACGGATAGTTTCCTGAACGGGTTGCCAACCGGAGTCTGCGTGAGTGACGGGTGCCCAGAGGGCGAAAAACAAAACAAACGCTTTAAACAAGGTGCTGCCTGGCATTACGACCTCTTTATCACGGCTACATCATTAACAAACTGCGTGCTGGACACGCCAACATCTCATTCTTTGGGTACATCAGTCCGTGATAAGAAGTGCATCATAAATGAACACCCCATACTGCGCAATTTTTATACAGCGCTCAGGACTGATTAAACTTAAACAACGGTAACAGGTAGCGCTGTGCCTCTTCCGTAATAGCCTCGAAGTATTCTGGCTCAAGCGTTCGCCATAGACGTTGATACCAGACATCCTCACCTTCACCGCGTACCATCATGTTTCCTTCATAGGCCTGCATAAATTTACTGCGCGCTTTCTGCAGCGAAGCCTCATCCGTTAACATCGCATCATTCTGCGCGTCATAACAGGCTTTTATCCACGCTCCGCCACTTTCGGGCAGTAACAGGAGGGGTTTGTTCATTCCCTGAAGATAGCCCTCAATATACAAGGACAGATAGCGTAACGCCTGTTCTGCCTCCATAGGTGGGAAGCGCCATTCGCCCTCTTTGCGCACGAAGATCCGGCTTTCACCTTTATTCCCACCCGCACTGTAGACAAGATGTTCCAGCCAGAGTTGCAATCCTTGTGAAACGCTGAGCAGAGAAGGCCGCCAGCGCAGTAGCCCATCCGGTTGAACCTGGGTTAGCCAGCCCGTGAGCTGTATGCCCTTGCAACTGAGATCGATTTCGATGCTGTGTCCGGGCTGGCGGTGCTCCCTGACGCGCTCCGCCAGAGCGGTCATCTCCTGGCACTGCGCCTCCCAGACGATTTCCCCAAACGCACCGTAAGGTAGTTGCCCTGCGGCACGGTAGCGGCGGTAAAGTTTGTCTGCATCTTCCTCTTCAACCAGCGCATTAAGCAGTTGAAGGTTTAGCTGATAGCGCTCCAGCCCATCCAGAGTAAAGGGTTCTGCATCAGGAATTTCGCTCTCTTCAGAGCGGAAGTTGACCTGTAATCGCTGCTGGAAGAAGGCGCGCACCGGATGCGCCCAAAACCGCTGAAGCTGTTCGAAAGTCAGAGTGTTGATGGGCAGCGGATCAAGCGGCTGAATAAAATCCGTATGGGCTCTCCCCTCTTTTTTCGCTGCTGGCAGCCATTCGCGGGCATAGCTCTGCTGTTCGCTGACAATATAGTTTACCGGGTCAAACGGCATGCGGCTGTGGATACAGGTAATGTGCGCCTTCACCCGCTGCTCGCTTTCGTCGCAGTTAAGCGCCTCATCCCCAGCCAGATAGTGGCTCTGGCCGATATAGTCCACCAGTTCCTGCACCAGAACGGAGGGGAAGCGCTCGCTGTTGTCCTGAATGGAACGACCGATATAGCTGATATAGAGCTTACTTTGAGCGGAGATGAGCGCTTCAAGGAAGAGATAGCGGTCATCATCACGACGGCTACGGTCACCCCGCTTTGGATCTGCGTTCATCAAATCGAACCCCAGCGGTGCCAGGGCCCGAGGATAAATACCGTCGTTCATGCCGAGCAGGCAGACCACCTTAAAGGGAATTGAGCGCATTGGCATCAGGGTACAGATATTAATGGGGCCTGCCAGGAAACGCTGGCTGATTCGCTCCTGGTCAAGGCGCTGCGTCAACTCATCTCTCAGCAGCGACAAAGGAATCGCTTCGCGATAGTGGGAATTCACGCCCTCGTCAACGATAGCCTGCCACTGCGTTTCAATGAGCGCCATCGCCGCTTCGGTGTCGTTGTCTGGCAGGAAGAAATCATTAAGTAACGCCCTGCACACCGGGAGCCACTCTTCAAGCGGACGCGGCTGCATTAGTTCACGTCGCCAGCGGTTAAGCTGCATCAGCAGAGAAGCTAAATGCCCTACCAGGTCAGCAATCAAACCGCTGGACTCATCGTAAGGCAGCACTTCGTTCCACTCGCCCTGGCTGCTCTCCATGGCGTAGCCCAGCAGCATACGCGTCAGGCCAAACCGCCAGGTATGCTGGCCGGTTGGGGGAAGCTCGAACTCCTGGACGTTATCGTCATCGATGCCCCAGCGAACGCCTGATTCGTTTACCCACTGGCGAAGGTAGCGCAGCCCTTCTTCATTGATGTTGAAGCGGGCTGCCAGCACGGGAACATCCAGTAACGCCAGAACATCTTCGGAGATAAACCGGCTATCCGGCAGTGAAAGCAGGGTGATAAATGCCTGCAATGCCGGGTGCGACTGACGGGCACGACGGTCAGAGATAGCGTAAGGCAGATATCGCTCACCCGTCGCACTGCCGAAGACGGCCTGAATAAAGGGACTGTAGCTGTCGATGTCCGCCACCATCACCACGATATCGCGCGGCGTCAGTTCAGGGTCGTCCTGCAGCATCGCCAGCAGTCGATCGTGAAGCACTTCGACCTCACGCTGCGGGCTATGACAAACATGGATCGTGATACTGCGATCCTCAGCGTCCAGCTTCCGCTTGCTGTCGCTGCGCTCAAACTCTTTCGCCGTCACGCCCATGACGGCGCGGTTCTCCAGATCCAGAATATCTAACTGAATATTATGCAGCAGACTATCCGGGGCGATCTCGACAAAGGCGTCAACGTCACCTTCGCCTGATGATGTAATATCGGAGAGCATGTGAATGTAATCACGCCCCAGCTTCCCCCATGAGGCAAGCAGTGGATTGGGCAGGTTCTGGATGCCGTCTTCATCAAAAAGCTGCCCGGCAGTCGAGCCGTCTTTAAACAGCGGGACGGATCGTTCTTCAAAAAGGCGCTTTCGCTGGCGAGTCACCAGCCGCGCAAGCCAACGTTCGTCGAGGATATCCCCCCAATACTGTCGGCAAGGGTTGGTGAACAAAATATGAATATCGATATGTTTACCCAGCGCATTCAACGCTTTCAGATAAACAGGCGGTAATGCGGATATCCCACAGATAAAAACGCGTGACGGCAGTCGGGCTGGACGCGCCGACGCGTTCTCGAGTATTGAGATAAACCGATCGTACAGGTTGGCACGATGCCACTTAGGCTGCCCAAGTTTCTCCGTGTGCTCGACCAGCGCTTTCCAAAGCGGTGCCTGCCATATTTGCGCCTCCGGTAACCCTTCAACCAGTTCGCCCGCTTCCCAGCGAATTAACCAGTCAGAACGGTAAACAAGATATTGGTCGTAGAGATCGGCGGTGCGCGACGCCAGCTGGAACAGCTTGCGCTTATCGGTATCGTCATTAAGGTAGTGGCGCAGCATGGCGAATTCATCGTGCTGGAGCATCTCCGGCAGCAGCGCCATCAGCTTCCAGCTCATGCCCTGCTTGTTGAAGGCGCTCTGCTCGGGGATGTCCGGTAACACGCGAACAAACATCTCCCAGATAAAGCTCGCGGGCAGCGGGAAATCAATATTCGCGGCAATGCCAAACTTACGAGAAAGCGACATTTGCAGCCACTGTGCCATACCGGTGCTCTGCACCAGCACCATTTCAGGCTCAAAAGGATCGTCGAGCCGCTCGCGCTCAACGATAAATTCCATCAGTGCTTCCAGCACATCCAGACGATTTGAGTGGTAGACCCTTAACATAGACGCTCCCGACTACTGGCTAACCGGGCAATGCAGACGCGTTATTTCACCGCGTCGCCCCAGAGGAGAAATAAGTGTAACCGTGATGCTGACACATCCTGCGTGCGTTGTCTGCACCCGACTGGCCTGCCAGCCTGCGGGCAGAACATTTGTTGAGAGCTGAGCCTGATTCCAGGCGTGGTGCCAGAGCTGACGATACTGGTTAAACTGCGTAAACCGCGCCGCCAGCGCCCGATGATAGCCGGCCAGTGCTGTGACGATGATGACCAGCAGCATCATCGCCAGCAGAACCTCAACCATGCTAAATCCTTTTTCTTTGCTTACGGCAGCTGGCATAGCGAACGTTCCTTTAGTGGGCAAAAATCACTCCAGCCGTGAGGCGAAAAGCGAATATTACCGTCAATAATCTCTCCTGAACGCCAGAGCAGCAGGTCGTTGACTCCGGCAATCAGTAAAACAGTGGTCTCACTCAGCCGCCGCAAACACACTTGCCACGCGGGTGCCTTTTTGCACTGGACTTCAGGATCGGGTGACCAGCTCTGAACGCGTCCCCACTCAAGCGCTGACTGTACAGAAGCCTGCTGCTGCAGCGAACGGCTCTCGCCGCCAACGAGCGCGCTGAACGTTGTCAGCTGCTGGTTAAGGCCGGTGAGGATCAGCGTACCAAGCACCAGTAAAAGTAGAACCAGCGCCAGCGAAGACATACCGCGTTGACGGTTCACAGGTTATACCCCGTGACCGTATACAAAGCCTGATAAGGCTCTCCTTGATCGCCGTTGCGCAGGGCGGACAGTTCGATATTCAGCTCCGGCGCAAACCCGGTGTGTGTTACTTTCCTCACCACAAAATGCGCGATGGCGAGCCTGTCCGGGTCCGTGAGCTTTTCCCATCCCTGACCTTCACACGAGGTTGCCCCACGAAGCGTTTCCAGCGCGCCCGATTCCAGACGAAAACCGGTGCTGTCGTTTTCTGATGCACTGCGGTCCCAGCGACCGTTACTGTTGGCATCCCACCGAACAATGACGCAGCTGCCCTGCCTTGCGATCGCCAGCCCTTGCCCCTGGCAGTTCCCCGCACAGTAACCCGCACGCTGAAGCTGTTTGCCGAGAGCAAACAGGCGCTGCCAGACCTCTTCTTCCAGCTCTCTCTGGCCGGATTGCAGTAATACCGCCTGATGCAATCCGGGTAGAAAGCGCGATGCACCAATCAACAACAGGCTACTGATGGCCGTAGCAATCAGAACTTCTGTCAGCGAGAAACCGCGTTGTCTCATCGACATGAACCTCCTAGTGAGACCTTACACATTCTAATGCGCCCTCCGTCTGAGACCAGGATAAGCCATTCTCCGGCACGGCTTTGCAGGCGTATCCGCCCTGCCCATGCCGTATCCCTTAACCCATAGAACCCTAATGACGGTGTGACCTCGCTCACCGCGACCTCTGGCCAGAGTGGAATCAGAACAAAGGGGCTGCCTTTCTCACAGCCTTGCACGGGAGAGCTCACCAGACACTCTGTCTCCCCCAACCGCTGAAGGCTAATTTGATGGTCGCGGTTGTAGCGGTTGGCATGGTTGCGCAGAAACACCAGATAGTCGCGCACCTGGCTGGCGGTTTGCCACAGCCGCTGCTGCCGCTGCCAGCTGTCCCAGCCGTACAGACCTGAGGCGCTGAGTATGACAACCAGCGAGACTGCCACCAGCGTTTCGATAAGCGTAAAGCCGTTCTCTTTTTTCATGCGGGAAGTGTGGCGATTCGCCGTGGGCGTGGCGAGCGGTGAATAATGGTTTTACGAGGCGTTATCCGAAGTATCAGGAGAGTTGCAGCGCGTTGCACGTTTTCTGGATAACGCCTCGGAAAACGGAATAAAGACGAAAAAAAACCGGCGCTAAGCAGCACCGGTTATGTCACGCTTTACCGCATCAGATAGCGACGGGCGCTTTGATACCAGGGTACGGGTCGTACCCCTCAATCTCAAAATCATCAAAGCGGTAATCGAAGATCGATTCCGGTTTGCGTTTGATAATCAGCTTCGGCAACGCGCGCGGTTCACGAGTGAGCTGAAGATGCGTCTGTTCCATATGATTGCTGTAAAGATGGGTGTCCCCACCTGTCCAGACGAAATCACCCACTTCCAGGTCGCACTGCTGCGCCATCATGTGGACTAACAGCGCATAGCTGGCAATGTTAAACGGCAGGCCGAGGAACACGTCACAGGAGCGCTGGTAGAGCTGGCAGGAGAGCTTGCCGTCTGCGACATAGAACTGGAAGAACGCGTGGCACGGAGCCAGCGCCATTTTGTCCAGCTCGCCCACGTTCCAGGCGGAAACGATGATTCGGCGCGAGTCCGGATCGTTTTTCAGCTGGTTCATCACGGTGGTGATCTGGTCAATATGGCGGCCATCAGGCGTTGGCCATGCGCGCCACTGCTTGCCGTAAACCGGGCCCAGGTTGCCGTTTTCATCTGCCCATTCGTCCCAGATGGAGACGTTATTTTCGTGCAGATACGCAACGTTAGTGTCGCCTTGCAGGAACCAGAGCAGTTCATGAATGATCGAGCGCAGGTGGCAGCGCTTCGTCGTCACCAGAGGGAAGCCTTCTTGCAGATTGAAGCGCATCTGGTGGCCAAAAATGGAGAGCGTACCGGTACCGGTACGGTCGTTTTTCGGCGTGCCCTCATCGAGCACTTTTTTCATCAATTCAAGATACTGTTTCATGGTTCCTCAGGAAAGTTGTTGCTGTGGACGACGACGATACGCCCAAATCATCATAATGGCACCCGCGACAATCATCGGAATGGAGAGGATCTGCCCCATGCTGATGTACTGTACCCATTCGCCGGTAAACTGCGCATCCGGCTGGCGGAAGAATTCAACGATGATGCGGAACGCGCCATAGCCAATCAGGAACAGTCCGGAAACAGCTCCCATCGGGCGCGGCTTGCGAATAAACAGATTGAGGATGATAAACAGCACCACGCCTTCCAGCGCCAGCTCATACAGCTGGGACATATGACGCGGCAGCACGCCGTAGGTATCGAAAATGGACTGCCACTCCGGGTGCGACGGCAGCAGGGCGATATCTTCCGCGCGGGAGCCCGGGAAGAGCATCGTGTACGGTACGCTTGGGTCAACGCGGCCCCACAGCTCACCGTTAATAAAGTTGCCCAGACGACCCGCCCCCAGACCAAACGGGATCAGCGGTGCGATAAAATCTGACACCTGGAAGAAGTTGCGTTTGGTGCGTTTGGCAAAAATCACCATCACCAGGATCACCCCAATCAGGCCGCCGTGGAAGGACATGCCGCCGTCCCAGACGCGGAACAGGTAGAGGGGATCGTTCAGGAACACCGGGAAGTTATAGAACAGTACATACCCAATACGGCCACCGAGGAACACGCCGAGGAAGCCCGCGTACAGCAGGTTTTCAACTTCGTTTTTGGTCCAGCCGCTGCCAGGACGGCTGGCGCGACGGCCCGCGAGCCACATGGCAAAAATAAAGCCCACCAGGTACATCAGACCGTACCAGTGAAGCGAAACAGGTCCTACTGAGAAAATGACCGGATCAAACTCCGGAAAATGCAGATAACCACTGTTCATCTGTCACCACAAGATGTTGTTATTCCGCTGAAAGTGGACAGCGGTAGACATGCGATTCTGCCTTAAGCAGAGGCTCCAAAGTTGCGAATCATAGCATAAGGCGGGCGCGGAGGATGCGCCAGAGATGTAAAAGATGTGTATAGGTTTTTGTGCGCACTGGCGCCCTCTCCACAAGGAGAGGACGAAAGACGATTAGCGACCACCGCGGATCAGGCCGCCCATGCCGCGCCGTTCCATAAATGCCGCCACCTGGTGACGAACCTCTGCGGCCAGCTGCGCCTCAAGGCTGCGCTCAGCCAGCTCGCGGGCATCATTGATGTCGATATGCCGCAACAAATACTTCACGCGCGCTACTGCGCGGCCGTTCATTGACAGATGACGATACCCCAGACCAATCAGGATCGCGACGCACATCGAGTCTCCGGCCATTTCACCGCACAGGCGGAGATCAATACCGTACTGTTCAGCCTCACGGGCAATCATCGCCAGCGCGCGAATGATCGCCGGGTGCAGGCTATCGTAGATACTGGCGACGCGGGTGTTGTTCCGGTCGACGGCCAGAATATATTGCGTCAGGTCGTTGGTACCAACCGAAATAAAATCAACGCGATTTGCCAGCTGCGGCAGCATAAAGACCATAGATGGCACTTCGAGCATGACGCCGATCCGTGGTTTCGGGATCGCATAGCCAATCATCTCTTCCACTTCACGACCAGCACGTTCGATCAGGCGCCGCGCTTCGTCGATTTCATCTATGCTGGTGACCATCGGCAGCAGGATACTGAGATTGCCCGTCGCGGCGTTGGCGCGCAGCATCGCGCGCACCTGGATCAGGAAGATCTCCGGCTGATCGAGCGTAATACGGATCCCGCGCCAGCCCAGACACGGGTTCTCTTCGCTGATGGGCATATACGGCAGCTGTTTATCCGCCCCGACATCCAGGGTTCGCAGGGTGACAGGCTTGTCGTTGAACATCTGCAACATCCCCTGATACTGCGCCACCTGCTCCTCTTCGGAGGGGAAACCGCTCTGCAGCATGAAGGGGATTTCAGTACGGTATAAACCGATCCCGTCGATGCGGCTGCCAAGCTTCTCTTCGTGCTCGGGGCTTAAGCCGGCGTTGAGCATAACTTTGATCCGCTCTCCGCTTTTCAGCTGCGCGGGCAGGTTAACGTCATCTTCCGCCAGCTTGCTTAATTCATTCTCTTCGCTGATGAGACGCTGATATTCCTGGAGCAGAACCGGCTCAGGATCGACCAGCAGTTCACCGCGGTAACCATCAACCACCAGCGTGCGGCGGTGCAGCACCGAGGGCTGAATATCCGCCCCCATGACGGTGGGGATACCGAGCGCGCGCACCATAATGGCGGCATGGGAGTTCGCTGCACCATCACGTACGACAACCCCGGCGAGTCTGTCCTGCGGCAGCTCGGCCAGTGTTGTTGCCGAAAGTTCATCGGCCACCAGCACAAACCGTTTTGGCCAGGCATTCGGCCCCTGAATGGTATCATCGAGGTGGAACAGCAGGCGCTGTCCCAGCGCGCGGAGATCTCCCGCCCGCTCTTTCAGATAACCGTCGGTCAGGGCAGCGAACTGCTCGGCAAATTTTTCGATGACCTTTTTAACCGCCCACTCCGCGACTGCGCCTTTATCAACCTCAGCAAAAAGCTCACGGCGCAGACGCGCGTCGGAAAGCAGGTGCGAGTAGAGGTCGAAGATGGCCGCCGTCTCTTTTTGCGCACCAGCGGCAAAGCGCTTGCTGTAGCGACGGAACTCATTGGCCGCCTCTTCCAGCGCGGCGGTAAGACGCTCGCGCTCCAGCGCTTCATCAAGCGTAGAGGCTTCGTAGACCTGCTCCATCAATGGCAGCGTGGCGTCCATCCAGCCTTCCGCAATCGCCACCCCTGGTGATGCCGGAAGGGCGCGAATGCGCGTATGGCGGTACTGACCAAAGAGCGCAGCAAGCTGAGACTGGGAGAGGATCGCCGCCATCTGTGTCGCCAGCGTGACGAGGAAGGACTCTTCGCTTTCATCATACTGACGCAGCTCGCGCTGCTGGACGACCAGCACACCGAGTAGCTGACGACGCTGAATAATCGGCACACCCAGAAACGCGCGGAAGCGTTCTTCTTTTACGGAAGGGATGTATTTAAAGCTGGGATGTTTTTGCGCGTCGGCAAGGTTGATAGGTTCAGCCAGCCGCCCAACCAGACCGACGATACCTTCATCAAATGCGAGCGTTACGGTGCGCCCCCGCGGCTTTTTCAAACCGCGAGTCGCCATCAGGTAATAGCAGCGCCGATCGTGGTCGGCCAGATACACCGAACAGACCTCGGTCTCCATCGCAAGACAGATGTCAGTGACCAGAATATTCAGCGCCTCGTTGAGGCGCGGAGCGCTGGCCACCTTCTCGACTATTTCTCGCAAGCGGGTGAGCATGATTTGCGTAGCTTAACCTCTTTTACGTCGCCAGGCAGGTGCGCTCTGCGGCTTAGGCGGGATCTCCTGAAGCTGCATCACCACACTTGCAAACTCTTTCATCACCCTACGGTAAACATCGCGCTTAAATGACACGACCTGACGAACAGGATACCAATAGCTCACCCAGCGCCAGCCATCGAACTCCGGCGTACTGCTGGTTTGCATATTGATGTCCGAATCGTTGCCCACCAACTGCAGAAGAAACCACTTCTGTTTCTGGCCGATACAAACCGGCTTTGTGTCCCAACGCACCAAACGTTTCGGTAACTTGTAACGCAACCAGTTGCGGGTCGAGGCAAGGATGCGAACATCTTTTCGGCTTAAACCGACCTCTTCAAAAAGCTCCCGGTACATCGCTTGTTCTGGGGACTCTCCCGGATTGATCCCGCCTTGCGGGAACTGCCAGGAGTGCTGACCATATCGACGGGCCCACATGACCTGGCCCTGACGATTACAAATTACTATTCCTACGTTCGGGCGGTAGCCATCGTCATCAATCACCGGACTACCCCAAACTAAACCTTATATATGAATGATTGTTTCACACTACAGTGAGGCGGTAAACCACTCTCTTACAGGCCTGCAACCTAATAACATTTGAATAACTCACAAATAAGCGCAGAGTTATAAACAGATATGCGGTCTCAAGGGCAATTTTATTCACCTTTTCTGTGGATATAGTTGTGAAGAAGTGTCTGATTACCGATGAACAACCTGAAATGGCCTCTGCCCTCCCGTTTCTCACCTTCATCATAAAGCTATATTTTTCATGATGTTATATTCATACCGACAAACAAAATGCAGAATAGCGTGACGATCGTCACAGCAGGGATCGTCGTGCTGATGAAAGATCGAACAGCGTCGGTTTTATCCACAGATTGTGCCAATAAGTTAGGCACAATTTGTCTGAAATTTGGATTTTCGTCGCACGTCAAGGCTGTAAATTGAAACAGTAGTCAGGGTTATGCCCAGTTATCCCATTTTTCTGTGGATAACATGGTGTAAGATCCTGTTTATTGTCAGTGACCAGATTTGAACAACCCGTTTTGCGTCCCTGATGAAACCGTGAAAAATTCATAAAAAAACCTATAAATCATGCACATGGAATATTGGTACAGAAAAAGTTAAACTCTATCCACAGGGGACTGTTTCTTCGTTTATTTTTTAATCAAAAGGTTATCGTCATGCATCCGCTTTCACCCTTGCTCTCACCGCCTTCGAGCGAAAGCCAGTTGCTACAGCAGGCTCAGCGCCTTGCAGGCTTCTCGCTGGGCGAACTGGCGGCGATGGCAGGGCTACAGATCCCGAAGGATCTGAAACGAGATAAGGGCTGGATCGGCATGCTTCTGGAGCTGTGGCTGGGGGCAAGCGCCGGGAGCAAGCCAGAGCAAGATTTCGCGGCCCTTGGCGTAGAGTTAAAAACTATTCCTATCGACCGCCAGGGTCGGCCCCTGGAGACTACCTTTGTCTGCGTTGCGCCCTTAACCGGCAATACCGGCGTAACGTGGGAAACCAGCCACGTGCGCCATAAGCTGAATCGCGTGCTTTGGGTTCCGGTTGAAGGCGAACGGCAGATCCCGTTAGCTGAACGCCGCGTTGGCGCGCCGCTGCTCTGGAGCCCGGATGAAGAAGAGGAGCATCAGCTGCGCCTGGACTGGGAAGAACTGATGGACATGATTGTGCTCGGTCAGGTCGAGCGAATTACCGCCCGGCACGGAGAAGTGTTACAGCTGCGCCCGAAAGCGGCAAACAGCAAAGCGCTTACCGAGGCGATCGGCGCGATGGGCGAACCCATACTGACGCTACCGCGCGGTTTTTATCTCAAAAAAAATTTCACCGGCGCGCTGCTTGCTCGTCATTTCTTACTTAAAACATAGTTTTTTACTTATTTTGCGAGCTCACAAACATAATCGCCTGGTTTTTAAGATTTTACCGCTTCACCCTGTTGCTATAACGGGTTAATACTACACTATGATTTGATACGAGCCAGATGAGGACGATAACGATGAAAAAATGGGCGGTGTTAATTTCAGCAGTCGGGTTGGCGTTTGCCGTTTCGGGCTGCAGCAGTGATTATGTCATGGCGACGAAAGACGGCCGGATGATCCTGACTGACGGTAAACCTGAAGTCGACGATGATACTGGTCTGGTCAGCTACCACGACCAGGCAGGCAATAAAATGCAGATCAATCGCGACGAAGTCTCGCAAATTATTGAGCGATAACAGTCGGAGGTCAGTAGCCTACTGGCCTTTTTGATTTTTTTCTTCCCCTTTTGCTTCCCCTCTGCCATGTTTATATTCCTTTGTCGGGAGGTTCCTGACGCGGTCTACATGTCTATTGAAGGAAGCCGGCTATGCATTATCACCGTATCCCCCACAGCGCTCTGGAGATAAGTCAACTGGGGTTGGGCACGATGACATTTGGTGAACAAAACAGCGAAGCCGATGCCCATGCACAACTCGATTATGCCGTCAGCCAGGGGATTAACCTGATTGATGTCGCAGAGATGTACCCTGTGCCTCCACGCCCTGAAACGCAGGGACTTACCGAAACCTATGTCGGTAACTGGCTGGCAAAACGCGGTAACCGAGAAAAGCTGGTTATCGCCTCGAAAGTGAGTGGCCCCGCGCGAAACAACGATGCCGGGATCCGCCCAAACCAAATCCTCGATCGCAAAAATATCCGCGCCGCGCTGGACGCGAGCCTGAAGCGCCTGCAAACCGACTATCTCGACCTTTACCAGGTCCACTGGCCGCAGCGTCCAACCAACTGTTTTGGCAAGCTCGGCTACAGCTGGAATGAGAGCGCCCCCGCCGTTACGCTGCTGGAAACGCTGGAGGCGCTGACCGAATGCCAGCGCGCGGGAAAAATCCGCTACATTGGCGTGTCCAACGAAACGGCCTTTGGCGTAATGCGCTATCTGCACCTGGCGGATAAACACGATCTGCCTCGCATCGTCACCATCCAGAACCCGTACAGCCTGCTTAACCGCAGCTACGAGGTGGGGCTGGCTGAAGTGACGCAATATGAGGAAGTGGAACTGCTCGCCTATTCATGCCTCGGTTTCGGCACCCTGACGGGGAAATACCTGAACGGAGCGAAACCGGCCGGGGCGCGTAATACCCTCTTTAGCCGCTTTACCCGCTACAGCGGCGAGCAGACGCAAAAAGCCGTTGCTGCCTATGTGGATATCGCGAAGCGCCACGGCCTGGATCCGGCGCAGATGGCGCTGGCCTTCGTGCGCCGTCAGCCGTTTGTTGCCAGTACCCTGCTTGGCGCGACGACCATGGAACAGCTGAAAACTAACATTGAGAGTTTCCATCTGAACCTGAGTGAAGAGGTGTTAGCGGAGATTGAAGCGGTGCATCAGGTTTATACCTATCCTGCGCCGTAGCTGATGCTTTTGCCGGGTAAGGCGAAGCCGCCACCCGGCTACTTATTAACGGCGACGCTGCCAGATCCACAATCCCGCAATCGCCGCCGCGAACAGCCCACCAAATCCGACGCCAATCGCCACCACCGGGACACCCACTTTTACCGCCAGCGAGTAGAGCCCCAGCATTAACAGCATGGCCAGGTTTTCACCGAGATTTTGAACCGCAATGGCATTCCCCGCCCCGACGGTCTGCTTGCCACGCGCCTGGAGTAACGCATTCAGCGGTACCACAAAGAAGCCCCCCAGAATACCAATCAGGATCAGCAGAGCATAAGCGGGCAATAACGCATGCTGCAGCGAGAAGATAAGCACCACGAGGCCAATCAGGATCCCCGCTGGCATGCAGCGTGCGACCGTTTCAAGCGTCACCAGCTTCGCCGCCGCGCCCGCGCCAGCCACAATCCCGATAGCCACCATCGCATTAAGATAGGTCGGCGTCGCATTGTCCGTAATTCCCAGCGCCACCGGTACCCACAGAACCAGCAGGAAGCGCAGCGTGACGCCTGCCCCCCAGAACATACTGGTTCCCATCAGGGAGAAACGCGTTTCCCCGTTACGCCACAGCACGCGGCACGCGTTAAAGAAACTGCCGGTCATCGGTTTAAAGCGCCAGGACTGGCCCGGACGAGCCACCGGCAGCTTCGGAATAAACAGGTTAGCCACGACCGCCCCACCATACACCACTGCACACACGCCCAGGGCAGCCAGAACATGCCAGTCGGCCAGCACGCCACCCGCGACGGAGCCGAGGAGGATAGCGGCAATCGTTGACGACTCCATCAGGCCGTTGGCCTTCACCAGCTTATCGCCCGTGGTCAGTTCTCCGAGAATGCCATACTTCGCTGGGGAGTAGGCGGCAGCACCGATGCCCACCAGCGTATAGCCAATAAACGGATTGAAGCCGAAGCAGATACTGGCAGCGCCCAGCAGCTTGAGACCGTTGGCAAACATCATCACCCGGCCTTTGGGGAAACTGTCCGCCACCTGCCCCACAAACGGGGCAAAGATAATGTAAGCGCCCACAAACACCATCTGCAGGATCGGCTGACTCCAGTCAGGGTAAAACTCGGCTTTCAGCAGCGCCAGCGTGGCAAACAGCAGCGCGTTATCACCGAACGCAGAGAGAAACTGCGCGGCGATGACCGCCATCATGCCTTTTGAACGCAGCGAGGTGTTAGTGTGTACTGACTCACGCATTTTGCTGTTCCGCCTCTTCAACCATACCTTTCAGGGTCACGAAATCGGGCTTCCCGCTTCCCAGCACCGGAAGCTGCTTCAGGTGGCGAATATCGCGCGGCACGGCCAGTTCAGGAATACCGTGTTCACGCGCATAGCTCAGTAACCTGTCGCGCTTAAGCTCAGCATCAGTGGTAAACAGCACCAGCGCCTCGCCTTTGCTGGCATCGCTCTTCACGACCGTGGCGTGCAACTTCTCGGCGGACACGGCCGTCGCCAGCTGTTCAACCATTTCCAGAGAGACCATCTCACCGGCGATTTTGGCGAAGCGTTTTGCGCGCCCCTGAATCTGTACAAAGCCTTGCTCATCGAAACGAACGATGTCACCGGTGTCGTACCAGCCGGTTTCAATCTCGCCGTTGACGTTTTCCGCCGTTGGCGCTTCCAGCACGCCTGGGTTTTCCACGCGCAGGTAACCGTTCATCACGTTCGGCCCTTTCAGCTGCAGGCGGCCACCGTCCTCAATGCCCGGCACCGCCAGCAAGCGCGCATCCATCCCCGGCAGAATTCGCCCCACCGTTCCCGGTTTCGCCGCCATCGGCACGTTAATCGAGACCACGGGCGCACACTCGGTAACGCCATAGCCTTCGAGGATGCGCAGGCCAAACTTGTCCTGCCAGATCTGACGCGTGCTCTCCTGCAGCTTTTCCGCACCGGCCACCACGTACCGAACGCGGAAGAAATCATACGGATTGGCGAAACGGGCATAGTTACCCAGGAAGGTTGAGGTCCCGAACAGGACGGTGCAGTTACGGTCATACACCAGCTCCGGCACGATGCGGTAGTGCAGCGGGCTGGGATAGAGGAACACCTCGGCACCGGTCAGCAGCGGCGTGAACAGCCCCACCGTCAGGCCAAAGGAGTGGAACAGCGGCAGCGCCGACATAAAACGGTCATTCGCGGTAAAGTCGGCAATGCTTTTGATCTGCTCAACGTTCGCCAGAATACTCTTGTGGCTGTGGACGACGCCTTTCGGGTTACCCTCCGAACCCGACGTGAAAAGGATAATCGCGTCATCTTCCGGCTGCTGTTTGACCTGAGCCAGATGCGGCACCAGCAGATGCGCAAAAATCCACAGCTTGTCGCCGGTGGTCACGTCCGCTTTTAGATCTTCCAGGAAGACCCAGCGTACCTGGGTCAGCTGTTCCGGCAGATGCCACAGCTTGCCTTTGTCCAGGAACTGTCGGGAGGTAAAGATGGTATTGATTTGGGCGGCGGTAATGGCGCTGGTCAGCCCCTTCACGCCCGCCGTGTAATTCATCATCGCCGGTATACGGCCACGGGAAACCGCACCAAAAATCACCGCCGCGCTGATGCCCGCGTTTGGCAGCATCAGGCCGATCTTTTCGCCCTTTTTGCTGTACTTCTCAAGAATGCGGCCCACGAACAGCGTCTTGGTCAGCAGTTTACGATAGGTATCCGGGGTAAAGTTGATGTCTTCAATGCAGTTTTTCTTCGCGCCGTAGCGGTACTGCGCCGAAAGCAGGGATTCATACAGCGTTTCACGCGGACGAACGGCCATGCGCGCTTCCATCATAATCTGGTGCAGCATTTCCCCGGCGATTTTACGGCGATCGCGGGCACGCGGCGCTTCCGGCATCGGTAACGACGTTGGCGGCAGGATATGCAGCGTGATTTTGGGGAACAGACGCTGCTTTACCAGCCCCTTAAGGCGGCTGAAATGGGTCAACTCTGCGCCTTCAATGCGCAGCGGCACCACGGTCGCGTTTGATTTCGCCGCGACAAACCCCGCGCCGTCGTAGATTTTCATCAGCGAACCGGTCACTGAAATGCGCCCTTCCGGGAAAATGACCACCGGACGCCCCTGCTCTACCAGACGTACCAGGTGTTTAATCATCATCGGCTTTGTCGGGTCAAGCGGTACGAAATCGATCAGTGGGGTGAGCCAGCGCATATACCACTGCTGGCTGATGGAGGTATAGACCGCAAACACCGGACGCACGGGCAGAAACAGCGCAAGCAGGATGCCGTCTATAAAGGAAACATGATTGGGTGTGATAAGAACGCGCTCGCCACGAAGCGCCTGGGCATCGCCAGTGACGCGGATGCGAAAAAGAATACGGAACAGTGTACGGAAAAACCCAAATAGCATCTCAACTCCCTTTGCCAGACAGTGTGGTGGGTTGACAGTAAATGGTGGCAGATTACACGAGAAGTGATATGGGAGCGACAGCAAAAATGGAGGCGAAAAAAAACCTGCGCATCCGCGCAGGTTGGTGCAAGAGATGAGTACGAAACCGTACTAAGAATTCTCACCAATCAATACCTCTGGGATCTTGATTGTGGCTGTTGACCCTGCGCTTCGCCAGCAGGAAAACGCAAGGGAATGAGCCGAAATGCAACCAGGTGTGAATATTCTCTTTTGCTGTTACAGGTTGAACGATCAGGCAAAAAAAACCTGCGTAAGAACGCAGGCTGGTGTAAGTCGTGTTAATCAACCGGAGTTGATTCCACCTATCAATACCTCTGGGATCTCGACTCTACCAACCTCTTTAACGTCATCGCCACCGGACAATCGCAACAGCCTGAGGCAAAGTGTAACTAAAGGTTCAGAATGACATTCTTCTGACATGACCAGGCGTGTAACGATTACACTACCAGGGTTGGTCTGCGTCACGTTTGTGGCGCGCGGAAACCGGCTTCCCTTGAATGGACGTCACTTTTCCGCAACACTATTCAGTGTGTAAACGCTTACCCCAAATAAGAAGGTTATAAATGGCGACAATAAAGGATGTGGCTCGTCTGGCAGGTGTGTCGGTAGCTACCGTCTCCCGCGTGATTAATGATTCACCCAAAGCCAGTGACGCATCACGCCAGGCGGTACAAAGCGCCATGGAAACCCTGAACTACCATCCGAATGCCAACGCCCGCGCGCTCGCCCAGCAGTCAACAGAGACTATTGGGCTGGTGGTGGGAGACGTTTCCGATCCCTTTTTCGGTGCCATGGTAAAAGCGGTTGAACAGGTCTCTTATCAGACGGGTAATTTTTTGCTGATCGGCAATGGCTACCATAATGAACAAAAAGAACGCCAGGCCATCGAGCAGCTGATCCGCCACCGCTGCGCTGCGCTGGTGGTACACGCCAAAATGATCCCGGATGCCGAGCTAATTCACCTGATGAAGCAGATGCCCGGCATGGTGATTATCAACCGTATTATCCCCGGCTTTGAAAAACGCTGTGTAGCCCTCGACGACCGCTACGGCGCCTGGCTTGCGACCCGTCATCTGATTCAACAGGGTCATACCCGGATTGGCTATCTCTGCTCCAATCACCCCATTTCTGATGCGGAAGACCGCCTGCAGGGCTACTACGACGCCCTGCGCGAAAACGGTCTGCCGTGCAATGACCGTCTGGTGGCCTACGGTGAACCGGATGAGAGCGGCGGCGAACAGGCCATGACGGAGCTGCTGGGTCGCGGACGGAATTTCACCGCGGTCGCCAGCTATAACGATTCGATGGCTGCCGGGGCAATGGGCGTCATGAATGACAACGGGATCGAGGTGCCAGCGGAAATCTCGCTGATTGGCTTCGACGATGTTTTGGTCTCCCGGTACGTGCGCCCGCGCCTGACCACCGTACGCTACCCCATCATCACGATGGCCACCCAGGCCGCAGAGCTGGCGCTGGCGCTGGCCGAACAACGCCAGCCGCCGGAGATTACCCATCTCTTCAGCCCAACGTTAGTGCGCCGTCACTCCGTTGCTGCGCCCGCTGACGCGCAGAGCGAATAGCGATACAGGTGTACCGTTTTATCCGGATATTCCAGCGCATCGCCAATATACTGCCAGCCGTAACGTTCATAGAAGTCGCGGCAGGCAGACCAGAGATGAAGTTCCTCGTACCCGGCCCGTGCGGCGAAGCGAATAACATGCTGCTGTAACTTTCCTGCCAGCCCCTTGCCGCGCGCCGCGTCGTCAACGTAGAGCGCCGCCAGCCAAGGACAGAGATCCTGACGGGTAATCAAATCACAGCGCCAGAGTCCCACCGTCCCGAGAAGCCGTTCATCCTCTACAGCGATAAAGGTCAGCGGCAGGGCACCCGGCGTCTGGCTGTGCTCGACGATGCTATGGAAAAAATCCCGCGCAAGCCCCTCGCCAAAGGCCTGCCAGAGCCAGTCGGTGACCTGCTCCGCATAGCGCGGTGCTGCGTAAAGCGGGAGAATGACGGTCTTTTTCACGTTTCACCTGCGTTTTTAATGAATATGCTGGTCTGACGCCTCCAGCCCGGTTTGGCGATTATTTTACCAGAGTCAGACTATTTAGTTTTACTTCCGGCAGGCCAGGCGAATCGTGACCAAAAAGCGTGATCGTGGCAGAAGTTTTGCGCTTCCCGCATCGCTTATACGCTGTCAGGTCTGTGTTAAACTGCAAACCATTACGTGGAAGCAGGAATGTAGAATGGCAACAATGCTGGATGTCTCACTGCGCGCGGGCGTGTCGAAGGCTACCGTCTCGCGCGTGCTGAACGGCACAGGTCAGGTTAAAGAGAGCACGCGTCAGCAGGTCTTTGCTGCGATGGAAGAGCTGGGCTACCGCCCAAACTTTCTCGCGCGTTCGCTGGCTAACCAGACCAGCAACAGCATTGGTCTGGTCGTCTCTACCTTCGACGGCTTTTACTTTGGTCGTCTTTTGCAGCAGGCGTCGCGGCAGACCGAAACCCACGGGAAACAGCTTATCGTCACCGACGGTCACGACGCGCCAGAGCAGGAAGAGCAGGCGGTGCAAATGCTGGCCGACCGCCAGTGCGATGCCATCGTGCTTTACACGCGCTATATGAGCGAAAAAGCGATCATCAAGCTGATTAATACCGTGCAAACGCCGCTGGTGGTCATCAACCGTGAAGTCAGTCAGGCACCGGAGCGCTGCGTGTTCTTCGAACAACAGGATGCCGCGTTTAAGGCGGTGGATTACCTGATCAATCAGGGCCACCGGGAGATCGCCTGCATTACCGTTCCGATCCACACCCCCACAGGTAAAGCACGGCTGATGGGCTACCGTAAGGCGCTGGAAAAGCACGGCATTCGTCTGGACGAGCGTCGAATAAAGTACGGTGATGCGGGAATGACGCGGGGCTATGAGCTGTGTAAGGAGCTGATTGCTGAAGGGGTGTCGTTCAGCGCGCTGTTTGCCTGTAACGATGATATGGCGCTGGGCGCGTCCAAAGCGCTGCATCAGGCAGGGCTTAAGATCCCGCAGGATATCTCCCTGTTCGGCTTTGACGATGCCCCAAGCGCAAAGTGGCTGGAGCCTGCGCTGTCGTCGGTTTATCTGCCGATAGATAACATGATCGTCACGGCTATCGATCAGGCGATCCGGCTGGCGAAGAACCAGCCGGTCGATGCGATCCCGCCGTTTACCGGCACTCTGGTATTACGCGATTCGGTCACAACGGGGCCGTACTTTAATCAAACGAGTTCCAGCGCCAGCAGTTCCTGAATGGTCTGGCGACGACGGATCAACCGCGCCTTGCCGTTATCAAACAGCACTTCCGGCAGCAGCGGACGGCTGTTGTAGTTCGAGGACATAGACGCCCCGTACGCCCCGGTGTCGTGCAGCACCAGGTAATCGCCCGGCTTCACCTCGGGCAGCGCGCGGGTTTCAACTTTGCCACCTTCCTGCTGGGTAAACACATCACCGGATTCACACAGCGGGCCTGCGACCACCGTCTCGCGGCGCGGCGCGTGCGTTAAATCGCGGCCATCAGCAGCCAGGGCGGTAATGTGATGGTAGCTGCCGTACATGGACGGACGCATCAGGTCGTTAAAGCCCGCATCAATCAGCACGAAGTGGCGGGAGCCCATCTCTTTGACGCTGCGTACCTGCGCCACCAGCACGCCGGCTTCGGCTACCAGGAAACGACCCGGCTCAATTTCCAGCTTCACGGCATGGCCCAGATGCGCGGCAATTTGATCGCGCGCGGCGCTCCACAGGCCGTAATAGTGATCGGTGTCGATCGCCTCTTCCCCTTCAAGATAAGGAATGGAAAGACCGCCACCGGCGGAGATCGCCTCCAGATCCTGACCGAAGTCGACAACCTGGCGCACCATCGCCCCGCACACCTGCTCCAGGTGCCCGTAATCGACGCCGGAGCCAATGTGCATATGAATACCGACCAGCTTCAGGCTGTAGCGCTGCAGTACCTCAAGCGCGGCAGGCATATCGGCATACCAGATCCCGTGCTTGCTGTTTTCGCCCCCGGTGTTGGTTTTTTGGCTATGGCCATGTCCAAAGCCCGGGTTGACGCGCAGCCAGACGCGATGGCCGGGTGAAACCTGCCCAAGCTGCTCCAGCATATCCACAGAACCGGCGTTCACCGGCACCTGCAGTTCATGCACGCGCGCAAGCGTGGCGTCGTCGATCACATCCGCGGTAAAGACGATCGCGTCAGGATCGGTTTTCGGATCAAAGCCTGCCGCCAGCGCACGCTCGATTTCACCCAGCGATACGGAGTCAACCTTCACGCCCTGCTCGCGCATCAGGCGCAGAATATGAATATTGGAGCAGGCCTTCTGGGCAAAACGCACCACGTCAAACTGATGCAGGGCGGCGATCTTCTCGCGAACGATCTGCGCGTCGTAGACCCATACCGGGCAGCCAAACTCGGCGGGCAGGCGCAGCAGGTTTTCAGCGTTCAAATCGGTATCCGTCTGGTTGAGCGGGCGTGGCATGGTCTTCTCCGGTTCAATTCATTTTTTATGATTACGCCACAGCGGAAGCAGAATAAAAAATATCGTTTTATCGCGAGTCTATGCAAAAATGATATGGACAGTTCCTTGCTTTCAGGTGCCCTATGCCCGCCGTCAATTTACGCCACATCGAGATTTTTCACGCCGTGATGACCGCCGGCAATCTCACCGAAGCCGCACAGATGCTGCATACCTCGCAGCCGACGGTCAGCCGCGAGCTGGCGCGCTTCGAGAAAGTGCTGGGGCTGAAGCTGTTCGAACGCGCCCGGGGCAGGCTTCACCCGACGGTGCAGGGGTTGCGCCTGTTTGAGGAAGTGCAGCGCTCATGGTACGGGCTGGACAGAATCGTCAGCGCGGCGGAAAGCCTGCGCGAGTTTCGTCAGGGCGAGCTGTCGATTGTCTGCCTGCCCGTCTTCTCTCAGTCCTTCTTACCGACGCTGCTCCAGCCTTTTCTGGCCCGCTATCCTGAGGTCAATCTCACCATCGTCCCGCAGGAGTCGCCTCTGCTTGAAGAGTGGCTGTCGGCACAGCGGCACGATCTCGGGTTAACCGAAACCCTCTCGACACCCGCAGGAACGGCGCGCACGGAACTGCTCGCGCTGGATGAAGTGTGCGTTCTGCCCGCCGGGCATCGGCTTGCCCACAAAGCAGTGCTGACGCCCGCAGATTTTCATGGTGAAAACTACATTAGCCTGTCGCAAACGGACAGCTACCGGCAGCTGCTGGATACGCTTTTTTCTGAGCATCAGGTGAAGCGGCGGATGGTGGTTGAAACCCACAGCGCGGCGTCAATATGCGCGATGGTGCGCGCGGGCGTTGGCGTTGCGGTCGTCAATCCGCTTACGGCGCTGGACTATGCAGGAAGCGGGATCGTCATCCGCCGTTTTAGCGTTTCCGTCCCGTTCACCGTAAGCCTTATCCGCCCGCTGCACCGTCCGGCTTCCGCGCTGGTGGACGCATTCACCGAACACTTAGTTGAGCATGCGCGTCAGGTGGCGCTTCGCTTACCTGACCTGCAAAACCCGTTATGACAGCATAAATTCCACGGCATCTGCCGCGTGAATGGCCGCGGTATCAAACACCGGGATGGGGCTTCGTTCGGCCGGCACCAGCAAACCGATCTCCGTGCAGCCGAAAATCACCCCTTCAGCCCCCTGCTGCGCCAGTTTATCTATTACGCTGACGTAATATGCGCGGGAGGTTTCGCTGAAAGTTCCGAGGCAGAGCTCGTCGAAGATAATCTGATTGATGCGCGACCGGTCCCCCTCATCCGGGATCAGGCTTTCAATCCCAAACTCGCTGTGCAAGCGCCCGCGATAGAAATCCTGCTCCATAGTGTAACGTGTGCCCAGCAAGGCCACGCGCGACATTCCCGAAGCGCGAATGGCGCGTCCGGTGGCGTCCGCGATGTGCAGGAACGGCAGCGAACAGCGCGCTTCAATGTGCGAGGCCACTTTGTGCATCGTGTTGGTACACAGCAGAATGCCCTGCGCCCCCGCACGCTCCAGCCCCAGCGCGGCATCAGCCAGGATTTCTCCGGCTTTATCCCATTCGCCGCTCGACTGGCAGGCTTCGATTTCATGAAAATCAACGCTGTGCAGCAGCAGGCTCGCGGAGTGCAGGCCGCCCAGACGCTGCTTTACGCCTTCGTTAATCAGGCGGTAATAAGGGATTGTCGATTCCCAGCTCATCCCACCTATCAGGCCAATCGTTTTCATCATCGCTCCTTATCTGTTTAAGCCAGTGAAGCAAACTTGTGATCCTGTTTCCAGTTCTTTATTACGTCGTTTTCTTTTTAAGCTGGCCAATGTAAATTAAATAAAACACTGTTTTATTATGAAGGGCAAAGCCATGTTTATGTTCCACAAAGAGACCGCGTCTGAAGATCTGGGGAACGGCGTTACGCGTCGCGTGCTGGCCCACGGCGGCAGGATGATGGCGGTTGAAGTACAGTTTGAGCAGGGCGCGATTGGCCCACTGCATAACCACCCGCACGAACAGTTAACCTATGTTCTCTCTGGTGAATTTGAGTTTACCATTGGTGAAGAGAAGCATGTCGTAACGGCGGGAGATACCCTCTACAAACAACCACATGTGATGCACGGCTGCGTCTGCCTCAGGGCCGGCACGCTGCTGGACACCTTTACGCCTGTTCGCGAGGATTTCCTGAAATAAAAAAGGCGCTGTTGCAGCGCCTTCATGTGTGCAGAATTTATTCCGTTACCGGCTCTGGCAATGGGTTTCGGCTGAGCATGGCCTCACGGAGTAATACGCTGCCGCAGGCAAACAGAGCGCCAAGGATCGCCGCCAGAATGACAATCATGCCTTTGCCCGGGCCGTCTTTTTTCACCGGCATCGATGGCGAAAGCTGATACCTGAATGGCTCAAGCTTAACGTCTGCGAAGGAGAGTTTTTTCAGCTGCGCCAGGTAATATTCCCGGTTCTGGAAGTCCGCGTTCAGCTCCGTCACATCCTTAAGATTTTTTTCAATCCTTAGCTTTTCCGCGATACCGTCAGCCCCGAGCGCAACGGAGTAATCCGGATCGTCTTTTATCCCTTGTCCGTTGCTATAAACGGGCTTCTTAATGCCCGCCGCATTCGCCACTTCCAGCGAATAGTTCAGCCGCTGCAGGTTGGTGTTATGCACATTGGTCAGACGAACGCGGTCGAGCGTCAGCTGCTGCTCTACCTCGTTCGTTTTGAGGGCGATCTGGTTGCGGATATTCTGCACCGTTTCTTTCTCAACAATTGCCGAGATATAGTTGATATACCCCTCCAGAACGGATTGGGCATCGGCTGCGGTCGGCGCAGTGAAGCTCAATGTCCAGGAGACGAAAGGCGCTTTATCCGCATCTTTTCCCTGAACATCATTCACCGCTTTCATTTTGTCTGCAATATTGACAACCGCACGGTGCAGTTCAAGCGGGTCCACTTGCGCATTCTTGAGCTGCGCCATCACGTAAGGGGAAGAGGTCATATACTCTTCAAGCAATGACTGCGACTGGAATTTTTTAATAAACAGGTCAAAGACTTCCTGACGGGTAACCGGCACCTTCACATCAAGAACCTGCAGCGCAACCATCATCTGGCTCAGCGGGTTCCACTGTGTCTGTTCCGCCGGAGTGATCACCGCTTTACTGGTCCATTTTTGCGGCAGTAGAAGCGCAATTGCCAGACCTGCCAGCGCGAAAACAAAGATAATGGTGGCAATACGTTTTTTCGCGGTAATCAGAATATCTAACAGGCCCAGAAGATCGATCTCTTTTGAACTGACTGCTGGAGGAGCATATGAGGGAAAATCGAGGTCCGTATTTTTTTTGAAATCCATTGCTGACATAGCCGTTCTTCTGTTTCGGGTGCAGTAAATTCCTGCCGGGTGAGTTCAGTTGCCCGATAATACAAGAAACTAAGAATAATCTGAACGCGAGAATGGACTATCTGAGGAATTGCTATCAAAGTTGGTAGTTATTCAGCATCACGCTAACAAAACGCCGGGTGGCGCTGCGCTTACCCGGCATTAACCTTACACGCCGATATTTCGCAGTTTCTCCCCGCTCATCAGCTTGCGTTCAATATGTTCCAGCGTCACGCCTTTGGTTTCTGGAATTAGCCAGAATGTCACGCCAATAAACGCCACGTTCAGCACCGTATAGAGCCAGAAGGTTCCCGCCGCGCCAATCGCATCCAGCAGCGTCAGGAAGGTCGCGCCGATGATCATGTTCGACACCCAGTTGGTGGTGGTGGAACAGGTGATACCAAAATCGCGACATTTCAGCGGCTGAATTTCAGAGCACAGGATCCACACCACCGGCGCGGCGCTCATCGCGTAGCCAGCAATACACATCATGGTCATGCCCACGGAGAGCCAGGAAAGGCCGCTGGACGCCGTGCCGTTATCAAACTGCATCAGGCAGTAGCCGAGGATCAGGGTGCCAAGCGCCATCACGCTAAAGCCAATTTTCAGCGCAGGCTTACGACCGGCCTTATCGACGGTGAACACCGCGATAAAGGTGGCGAACATAAAGGTCAGCCCCACCACCAGCGTGGCGATCATCTGCTGTTCGGTGGTGGTAAAACCGGCCATTTTGAAGATGCGCGGGGCGTAATACATGATGATGTTCATCCCCGTGAACTGCTGCATCGCCTGCAGCAACATGCCGAGGAACACCGCGCGGCGCACGTTGCGGTTAGCCTTAAACAGCGACCAGCCGCCCTGCTTCAGCTTCAGGCTTTCGCGGATCTCGTTCAGCTCTTCACGCGCTTTCTCAGACGTGTCGCGCAGCATGCGCAGCACCTCTTCCGCTTCCACGTGACGCCCTTTTTGCGCCAGCCAGCGCGGACTGTTGGGCAGGAAGATCACTAAAACAATCAGCACTACCGCAGGCAGCGCCAGCACGCCGAGCATCGCCCGCCAGTTACCGCTGTAGCTGAAGTACGTATCGGACAGGAACGCCAGCACGATGCCCAGCGTCACCATCAGCTGGTACATGCTAATCATCTTGCCGCGCACGTTCTCGCTCGCCATTTCGGAGAGATACAGCGGCGCGGTGTAGGAGGCAATCCCCACCGCCACGCCCAGCAGCACGCGGGAGAGCAGCAGCACTTCAACGTTAGTGGCAAACGCCGAACCTATGGACCCGGCAACAAACAGGACCGCCCCGACCATCAGGCTGTATTTACGCCCAAGGCGGAACGAAAGCCAGCCGTTAAACAGCGCACCGATGGCCGCGCCGAGCATCATGCTGCTCACCACCCACTCCTGCAGGCGGTTACTCAGCGTAAAGTGATCGGTAATAAACGGCAGCGCCCCGGCGATAACGCCGATATCCAGGCCGAACAACAAACCGGCCACGGCTGCCGCAATGGAGACAAACTGGTTCATGCGGCGGGTATCGCGCAGCGCGGCGGGCATCAGGGTAGAGTCATTTATAGATGTCATATTTTTCCTGCCTCAACAGCAAAATTCGTTAAATGAAATTACGAGATAGCGGGGAAAAGTGTCAGGCCGGAATTCGTGAAGATATGGATTATTTCGCTATGGCATAGCGATCTGTGATGGACATTACAATTTCAACTAATGCTGGATAATCACCTTATTTTACTAACACCTTAATTTTTCAGTAATAAAAGTGTGATGGCAGTCATCTATGATTTTTAAGTATGGATTTTTCGTGTTTATCAATATGGACTTTGACAAATTTTAAGCAAAAAAAACCTCCGCCGAAGAGCAGAGGTTTTTGTCATAAGTAGGGTTATCGCGCCAGCCAGCCGCCATCAACCGCGACGGTATAACCATTGATATAGTCCGATGCCGGGGAAGCCAGGAACACTACCGGCCCCATCAGATCGCTCGGCAGCCCCCAGCGGCCCGCCGGAATACGCTCCAGGATCGCCGCACTGCGTTCTTCGTCCGCGCGAAGCTGCTGGGTGTTGTTGGTGGCCATGTAGCCCGGCGCAATCGCGTTGACGTTGATGTTGTGCTGCGCCCATTCGTTCGCCAGCAGGCGGGTCACGCCCATCACCGCGCTTTTCGACGCGGTGTAAGACGGCACGCGGATGCCGCCCTGGAAGGAGAGCATCGAGGCGATGTTAATGATCTTGCCGCCCTTGCCCTGCGCGATGAAGTGCTTCGCCGCCGCCTGGGACATAAAGAATACGCTCTTGATGTTCAGGTTCATGACATCGTCCCAGTCGGTCTCGCTGAAGTTAATCGCGTCTTCACGGCGGATCAGCCCCGCGTTGTTGACCAGAATGTCGATATGGCCAAATTCCGCCACCGCGCGATCCAGCAGCTCCGGAATAGCGTCGATTTTACGCAGGTCGGCGGTCAGGCTGAGAAAACGGCGGCCCAGCGCGGTTACGCGTTCGATGGTTTCCGTGGGCTCAACGATGTTAATCCCGACGATATCACAGCCCGCTTCCGCCAGGCCTAACGCCATCCCCTGGCCCAGTCCGGTGTCACACCCGGAAACCACGGCCACTTTACCCTGCAGAGAAAATGCATCCAGAATCATGTTTGTTCCTTACTCTTTCAGCGCCTGTCATCAACAGGCAGATGTATGCTTAACTGCCCGCGACTAGCGCAGATCCTTAACCGCGACGTGGTCCATATCATCGAAGACCTGGTTTTCTCCAACCATCCCCCAGATGAAGGTATAGGCTTTCGTCCCCACGCCGGAGTGAATAGACCAGCTGGGTGAAATCACCGCCTGCTCGTTATGCATGACGATATGACGGGTTTCCTGAGGCTGTCCCATCATGTGGAACACGCAGGCGTCTTCATCCATGTTGAAGTAGAAGTAGACTTCCATGCGGCGTTCGTGGGTATGGCACGGCATGGTGTTCCACAGGTTGCCTGGCGCAAGCTCGGTCAGCCCCATGCTGAGCTGGCAGGTTTCCAGCACATCCGGCACGAAGTATTTATTGATGGTGCGACGGTTGCTGGTGAGGTTGTCGCCCAGCGTCACGGGCGCAACGTCCGCGGGCGTTACTTTTTTGGTTGGATAAGCGGTATGCGCCGGGGCGCAGTTGTAGTAAAACTTCGCGGGTTTACTGCCGTCGATGCTGGCAAAGACCACCTCTTTCGCCCCTTTGCCGACGTACAGCCCGTCGCGATGGCCAATCTCGTAGCACTGGCCGTCCACGGTAATCGTGCCCGGCCCGCCAATATTAATCACGCCCAGTTCACGACGCTCCAGGAAGTAGCTTACGCCCAGCTGCTTGCCTACTTCACCGCCCACGGAGACGGTTTTCGCCACCGGCATAATGCCGCCCACGATAATGCGGTCGATGTGGCTATAGACCATGGTGTACTTATCGGCTTCGAACACCTGCTCAATTAAAAACTCGCTGCGCAGTCCCTGAGTATCCAGCGCTTTGGCGTGCGCGCTGTGGATGCTTTGTCTGACGTCCACGGTAACCTCCAGATGTGGTCATGCCCGAAGGCAGAAATTAAACGAAACGACGTTTCGTTTTATGATGAGCACATACTAGCGGCATAAAATAGGGTTTTCAATTGCAATTAAAACAACGTTTCATTTTTTATTTTTGTTTATAACAGAAATGACGCGCGGATCACGATTACTTCCCATGAAGAGAAGAACACGATAAAAAAAACCTCCCGAAGGAGGTTTTTTAAGTGAGGAGAAATTAGCGTTCGATGGCGAGCGCCACGCCCTGTCCGCCGCCTATACAGAGGGTAGCGATCCCTTTGCGCGCGTTTCGCTTTTTCATTTCGTGGACCAGCGAAACCAGGATTCGGCAGCCGGACGCGCCGATGGGATGCCCTAACGCAATTGCACCGCCGTTCACGTTGACCCGCAGCGGATCCCACTCCAGCATTTTGCCGACCGAGATCGCCTGCGCGGCAAAGGCTTCGTTCACTTCGATCAGATCGACATCCGAAAGTTGCCACCCTGCGCGCTCCAGGCAGCGACGGGTAGCGTAGACCGGCGCAATCCCCATCAACGCTGGATCCACGCCCACGCTGGCAAACGCCTTAATGCGGGCCAGCACGGGGAGATCGAGCTCAAGGGCTTTGCTTTCGCTCATCATCATCACGGCGGCGGCACCGTCGTTAATGGACGAGGCATTGCCTGCGGTGACCGAGCCCTGTGTTTCAAACGCGGGGTTCAGTCTCGCCAGGCCTTCCGCGCTGGCATCCGTGCGCGGCTGTTCATCGGTATCGACGACGATCGCCTCGCCGTTCTGACGCTGCGTGCTGACCGGGACAATCTCGTCGCGAAAGCGACCGGAATCAATCGCGGCACGCGCTTTTTGCTGCGAACTGAGCGCATAGGCGTCCTGCAATTCGCGGCTAATGCCGTACTCGCGCGCCAGGTTTTCTGCCGTCACGCCCATATGATAGTCGTTGAACGCATCCCACAGCCCGTCATGCACGAGGCTGTCGAGCAGTTGGCTGTTACCCAGCTGCGCGCCGGTTCGGCTATCGGTGAGAACGTGCGGCGCGCGGCTCATGTTCTCTTGTCCGCCAGCTATAACCACATCCGCTTCACCGCACTGAATGGCCTGGGTGGCGAGATGCAGCGCTTTTAACCCTGAACCACAGACGTCGTTGATGGTAATGGCGGAAACGGTGTTGGGCAGCCCGCCCTTCAGCGCCGCCTGACGCGCAGGGTTTTGCCCGGCACCGGCCGTGAGAACCTGCCCCAGGATCACCTCATCAACTTCATGGGCTGCGATCCCGCTACGTTCCACCAGCGCTTTAACGACCACGCTCCCCAGGTCAACCGCCGAGTGACGCGCAAGCGCTCCCTGAAAACAGCCGATAGCCGTACGCAACGCACCCACTATTACGACATCTTTCATCACGACCTCTGTGTTAAATGACATGACGATAGTAGAGGATTGTTACTGGCAATTATCTTAATTGTTTAAAAATAGTGAGTTTAATCACAAGGATTAGCGTGCATCCTGCAGATACTGCCGCAGCCAGCTTCCGGCCACGCCGGGAGGGGATCGTTTATTCCACAGCAGATCGATGCCGATCGCCCGTGGCCAGCCGGGAACATTGAGCTGTACCAGCGACTTCGCAGCGGCGAATTCATCCACCAGCGCGCACGGCAGCACGCACCAGCCGAACCCCTGGACGGCCATACTCAACAGTAACAGGTAGTTCGGCGCTGACCAGACGGGCCCGCGCGCGATCTCAGCCTCGCGCTCAAGGTAGGTGCTGAGCCTCAGCTCCCGCCAGCCGTGCAGCTCGTCGCTCTGCACCTCGTGTTGTCCGGCGAGCGGATGCGTGGTCGCGGCATATATCGCCATTCGGGTCTGCACCGGCAGCCGGGTAGCGCCAATATCCGTAGGATAACCGTCTCGCGCTTCCGTCAGCCCCACCTGCGCGCGCTCCTTTTGCAGCAGATCGATCACGTCCTCTTCCTCGCCAATCAGGCATTCGAACTCCGTGTGGGGAAAGCGAGCGTCAAACTGCTTCATCAGATCTTCAAGCACGTCGGGGTTGAGGGTATCGGAGAGGACAAACGTCAGACGCGCCTCCGTTTGTGCCGTTAACGACACCGCCAGCTCATCCAGCCGCGTGCTGGCGGCGAGGATGGCCTGCACATATCCCAGCACCTGTTCTCCCTGGACCGTTAACACCGGCTGGCGCGCCGAGCGGTCAAACAGTTCGAAACCCAGATCGGCTTCAAGGTTGGCAATGGAGGTGCTGATCGTCGACTGGCTTTTACGCAGCCTGCGCGCGGCAGCAGAGAAAGAGCCTGCCGCAACGGTCTCAACAAACGCGGTAAGAGCTTCAGGTGAATAGCGCATAGACTATCTACTTTATCGATGGATACTATCTTTAATATATCAGCTTTAGCGATAAAAATAGGCTGCATCAACGCCCATACCGGTGAATAAATGAGGTCTACACTATGCAACATCAGGATGCACTCCAACGTAAGCTGCCGGAGCGGATCTTTCATGCTGTCTGTTTCGAAGGGATTGCCACGGCAATTCTCGCCCCCACGGCGGCATGGCTGATGCAGCGCTCGGTGGTGGAGATGGGTGGGTTAACCATTATCCTGGCTACCACCGCCATGCTCTGGAACATTATCTATAACTTCGGCTTCGACCGTTTCTGGCCTGTCCAGCGTGTAAAACGTACGGCAAAAGTGCGCGCGCTGCACGCCCTGGGGTTCGAATGCGGGTTTATTGTAATCGGCGTGTCGATTGTCGCCGCCGTGCTGGGCGTGACCCTGCTTGAGGCATTCACGTTAGAAATTGGTTTCTTCCTGTTCTTCCTGCCATACACCATGTTCTATAACTGGGCATACGATAACCTGCGTGAGAAATTCCTTAAGCGTCGCCAGCAACGACGCGCTCTGGCAGGCTAAACCCCCGCTGGCCGGACGCCTGTTCCGGCCAAACTCCGTCGAAGCAACTGCGCTCTTCAGGCATAACTATGGTAAATTGCACGCCATTCTGATGGTTTGTTAGTTGAAACGTTGCTCTAATGTCGAAAATTTGGTCAAAAGATGAGACTCTCTGGAGTTTCGCTCTCTATGGCACGGCCGTGGGCGCAGGAACGCTGTTCTTGCCCATTCAGCTGGGCTCCGCAGGCGCTATTGTCCTGTTTATCACCGCCCTCGTGGCCTATCCGTTAACCTACTGGCCGCACCGGGCGCTGGCGCAATTTATTCTCTCGTCAAACACAAAAGGTAATGAAGGGATCACCGGCGCCGTCTCCCACTACTATGGTAAGAAGATTGGCAATCTGATCACCACGCTCTATTTCATCGCCTTTTTTGTGGTGGTGCAGATTTATGCGGTGGCCATTACCAACTCGTTAACCGAGCAGTTGGCAAAACACCTGACGGTGGATACCGCCGTTCGCGTGCTGGTCAGCCTGGGGGTGGTGCTGGTATTGAATCTGATTTTCCTGATGGGACGGCATATCACGATAAAAGTGATGGGCTTCCTGGTGTTTCCGCTGATTGCCTATTTCCTGTTTGTCTCGATCTATCTCACCGGAAGCTGGCAGCCCTCGTTGCTCACCAGCCAGATGGCTTTCGATCGCCAAACGCTGCATCAGGTATGGATTTCAATTCCGGTGATGGTGTTTGCCTTTAGCCATACCCCGATTATCTCAACGTTTGCCGTTGACCGTCGCGAGAAGTTTGCCGACGGTGCCATGAATAAATGCAAGAAGATCATGAAGGTGGCGTACCTGATTATCTGCCTGAGCGTGCTGTTCTTTGTCTTCAGCTGCCTGCTCTCTATCCCACCGTCTTATATTATGGCCGCCAAAGAGCAGGGGGTGACGATTCTGTCAGCGCTGTCGATGATGCCGTCTTCCCCAGCCTGGCTCGGCATTTCCGGGATTATCGTGGCGATCGTAGCGATGTCGAAATCGTTCCTCGGCACCTATTTTGGGGTGATTGAAGGGGCGACGGAGATCGTGAAGTCGTCGCTAAATCAGGTGGGGATTAAAAAGAGCCGCGCCTTTAACCGCGCGATTTCCATTATGGGAGTGTCGTTAATCACCTTTGCGGTCTGCTGCATTAACCCGAACGCCATCTCGATGATTTACGCCATCAGCGGCCCGCTTATCGCCATGATCCTGTTTATCATGCCGACGCTGTCGACGTATCTGATCCCTTCTCTGAAACCGTACCGCTCAATTGGCAGCCTGCTGACGCTGGTCGTCGGCGTGCTGTGCGTGTCGGTGATGTTTGTTGGCTAGACGTACTCGTGCCCGGCGTGCTGCCGGGCGCGTTATTTACGCCCGAATATCGTCATATTCCCGCGTCTTATCAAACTCATGCTTCGCAAACGGGCACAGCGGAATAATTTTGCGGTTCTCACCGCGCATCTTCTCCACCACTTTCGCCACCAGCTGTTTACCGACGCCCTGCCCTTTCAGGCTCTCATCCACATCAGTATGCTCGATAATGCTCAGGTGCTCGCCGGTCGGCACGAAGACAACCTCTGCGACCTGGTTGCCGTTCTCATCATTCACGTAAAACTTGTTATGGCCTTCCAGAATATCCATGGTTCCTCGCTTATTTTTGGCGATACTTCAGCGCACCGCTCGGGCAGGTATCAATCACGCGTACAACCGTTTCAACGTCCACTTCATCGGGAATGATCCACGGCTTACGTTTCAGATTAAACAGCTTTGCGCTCCCACGCACGCAGTTACCTGAGTGTTTGCAGATCCCGGTATTAAAGTAAACGTCAATTTTCTCGCCGGTATAGGCCCGGTACCCCTCATCCAGTAGTTCTTTATCCATGACATTGCCTCTGTAATTATTATCGTGCTGAATGAAGCATAGCCTTACGGGATCCTGATGGCTATAACGCCGAAAACGAAAAGCCAGGTCACAACTCTTTTCTCGCCAGATTGCGTCCGCTATTGGCACATGTCAGGCTCCGCAAATCTCTCACTTTCATAGGGCTAGCACAGGTTGAATGAAACGCAGACTCTCTTTTCAGGTAAAGCTGTTTTTAGCGCTGGTGTGCTTCTCCTGCCTGCTGTTAGTTCTGCTGGGAACGATCCTGTTTCATTTTATTGACCGACAGCTACACCACGATTTGGGCCAGCGCGCCCGGGTACAGGCCAGTGAAATCGCCCTGATACCGGGTCTGGCGGAAATGGTGGCAGCCAGAGATATCCCCGGTATCGCCCGCTTAATACAGCCGCTGCGTGCCGAAAGCGATGCCAGCTATATTGTGATTGGCGATACCCGGGAACAGCACCTTTATCATTCGGAATCACCGGAGCGCATTAATTTACCGATGATTGGAGGGGATAATGCGGAGGTGTTAAAAGGCAAAACCATTATTTCCGTGCGTCAGGGCGGGATTGGGGTGTCGCTGCGCAGCAAAGCGCCAATCTTTAATGCGCAGCATCAGGTCATTGGCATCGTCTCGGTCGGCTATCTGACCTCGTATATCGCCAATATTAACGCCCGCATTCTCTGGCAGGCTGGACTGTACGGTATTGCCCTTCTGCTGTTGCTGTTTATTTTCTCCTGGCTGTTTACCCGCAATCTTAAAAAGCAGATGTTCCGCCTTGAGCCGAAAGATATCGCCCAGCTGGTTTTGCAGCAACGCGCGTTATTAGAAGCGATGTACGAGGGGGTATTTGCCATCAATGAAGAGAAGCTGCTGATTTTAATTAACCGGGCAGCCAGGGAGATGCTGGATATTCATCAAAGTGAGAAAGAACTTATCGGCAAACCGCTGGAAGACGTTCTGCAGACGTCACCGGGCTTTTTATCCCAGCGTTACGCCTCGGTAAGCGCTGGTCGCCACGACCAGATCGCAGTGCTTAACCAGCGAGAGGTGATCGTTAACCGCGTGGCGATTGAGGTCGAACCCGGCGTTGAAAGCGGCTGGGTGTACAGCTTTCGCGACAAAAACGACATTAACACCCTCAGCAGCCAACTGAGCCAGATCAAGCGCTATGCGGACAACCTGCGCATTATGCGCCACGAGCAGCTGAACTGGACCGCGACGCTGGTGGGGCTGCTGCAGATGAAACATTATGACGAGGCGATCCGTTACATCCAGGTGCAGTCAGAAGGCGCGCAGCGCGTGCTGGATTTTGTCTCCGCCCATTTTGTCTCTCCGGCCCTGTGCGGGCTGCTGTTAGGAAAATACGTCAGCGCGCGCGAAAAAGGCGTTGAACTGCAATTTGACCCGGCCTGTCAGCTCACCCGCATGCCCGGCACGCTCAACGAAACGGAGCTGATGTCCATTATTGGTAACCTGCTGGATAACGCGGTGGACGCGACCCTTAAGGCACCGGTCCCCGCGCCGGTGGAACTCTACATTTCTGACCGCAACCAGGAGTTGTTGATAGAGGTGGCAGACAGAGGCTGCGGTGTGGATGAGGCGGTGAAGCCACACATTTTCCGCCAGGGGTTCAGCAGCAAACCGGAAAGTGAAAACGACATTGTGGGTACCGAGCACGGTATTGGCCTGTTTCTGGTGGCAGGCTATATCAGGAAAGCGGGCGGCAGCATAGAGATCGCCGACAACACGCCGCAGGGCACCATTTTTTCTGTGTTTATTCCCAATGGACAACAGCATGACCCAACCACTTGACGTTGTGATCGTTGAAGATGAACCGCACCTGGCGGAACTGCATCGCGAGTATATTGAGCAGAATTTCCACTTGCGCGTGGTGGGCATCGCCGCGTCGATTGAGCAGGCATGTAGCCTGATTCGTCAGCATCAGCCGCGGCTTATCCTGCTGGACAACTATCTCCCGGACGGTAAAGGCGTGGAGCTCATCGATAACCCGCTGCTGAAAAGCTATGAATGCTCGGTGATCTTCATCACCGCCGCCAGCGATATGCAGACCTGCAGCCATGCCATGCGCAGCGGCGCGTTTGACTACCTGATCAAGCCCGTCTTTTTCCAGCGCCTGCACGCCTCGCTGGAGCGGTTTATGCGCTTCGTCCACACCGTGCAGCAGGTGAAGGTGGTCGACCAGCACGCGCTGGATCGTCTGTTTAATCTGCCTGCCGCGGAAGCCTCCATTACGCCGTCAACAAAGGGCATTGAACCCCAAACGCTGGAAAGGATTAAACGCCTGTTCGCCGAACATCCCGACAGCGCGATGTCGGTTGAAGAGGTGGTGGAAAACGTGGGGATCAGCAAAACCACGGGGCGTCGCTACCTGGAATACTGCGTGGAGAGCGGGTTAATCATCGTCGAAATGCTGTATGGCAATATTGGTCATCCACGGCGGCTATACCGCAAAGCCGACGATAAACCGTAATCCGAAACCGTTCGCAGGCAAACGTTCGCGGATTTTATGGTGTTAATTGCTGAAACGATGGTGACAGTCACACTTCGGAATCATTGCCCGCGCCTCCCTATTGTCGGAGGCGCGCTTTACGCTATGTTGACAATTAGTTCCTCAAATGTAACTAAAAGGTTAACTATAATGTCGAACACGTTCCGAATTTCTCTGCTTACCGCTACCGTACTGTTCTCTGCTTCTGCACTCTCTGCCCTGCCGCAGGGCTATCCTGCTGAGTATCAAAAAGTTGTCGATGCCGCCACCAAAGAGGGCAAGGTGGTGATTTACTCCACCACCGACACCAAAGCCGCCGGGCCGCTGATTGCGGGCTTCGAAAAAACCTACCCGGGCATCAAAGTTGAATACAACGACATGAACAGCACCGAGCTGTACAACCGTTTTATCAGCGAACAGGCCTCCGGTGGCGGTAGCGGCGACGTGGTCTGGAGCTCCTCAATGGACACCGGGCTGAAACTCGCCACCGACTACGCCATGGAGTACAAATCGCCGGAGCAAAGTCAGCTGCCGAAATGGGCAGTCTGGAAAGATAAGGCATACGGCACCACCTATGAGCCAGTGGTCTTTATCTACAACAAGCGCCTGATCCCGGCAGGCGACGTGCCGGATTCTCACGCCGCGCTGGCGAAGCTGATTGCCAGCCAGACGGACAAATTCAAGAGCAAAGTCACCACCTACGACATCGAAAAATCGGGTCTTGGCTTTATGCTTTCCGTGCAGGATCACAAGGCCGATCCAAACTACTTTAAAACCCTGGCCGAAGTCGCCAAAGGCGGCTTAGCGGTGCAGTCATCAACGGGCACCATGATGGAGAGGGTTTCCTCCGGTGAAAACCTGATCGGCTTTAACATCCTCGGATCCTATGCTGAAGCCCGTGCGAAGAACGATCCTTCTCTCGGCATTTCGTACCCGAAAGATTACACGCTGGTGCTCTCGCGCGTGTCGTTCATCAGCCAGCAGGCGCAAAACAGCAATGCGGCAAAACTGTGGCTGGACTATGTGCTGTCTGAAAAAGGGCAAAGCATTCTGGCCAGTCAGGCGGATATTCCCTCCATCCGTAACGATATCGAAGGCAAAAATGATATTGACGGCCTGACCAAAATCCTCGGTAACGCGCTGAAGCCGATCCCGGTTGACGAAACGCTGCTGGAGTACCTGCAGCCGAAAAAACGCCTGGAGTACATCAAAGAGTGGCGTGCAGCCGCCGCCAAATAAGCGTTCGGGCGCGGCGCACGCCGTCGCGCTCCCTGTCGACTGAGTTCGTTTTATTGGGCTGCAACACCAGGGATACCCCATGAATACATTACGCAGAAAGTGGCAAAGCCTGCCGCGCGGCATCGTCGTGCTGATAACCGCTCTGGTTATCTACACGCCGCTGTCATTTATCGTGATACAGAGCTTCCTGTCCGCTCCGTTCTTTTCTCCGGCAAAAGAGTGGAGCCTTGAATCATTTGGCTTTATCTTCACCGACCCTGATTTCTATAAGGCCCTGAGAAGCGGCTTTATTCTCGCCTTCGGGCTGGTCATTATCGCCATTCCGCTGGGTGGCGTACTGGCGTTTCTGATGGTTCGCACCGACCTGCCCGGCCGCCGCCTGATTGAACCGCTGATCCTGGTCCCCATTTTCGTATCGCCGATGGTGCTCGGCTTTGGCTATGTGGTGGCCGCCGGTCCGGTGGGCTTTCTGTCCCTGTGGGCGCAGGCGCTGATCGGCTTTGTGCCGTGGAACATCTACGATATGTCGAGCATCGTGGTCATTGCTGGCCTGACGCACGTGCCGCATGCCTATCTCTATATTTCATCCGCGCTGCGCAGCGTCGGCTCTGATGTGGAAGAAGCCGCGCGCATTGCGGGTGCCTCTCCGCTGCAGGTGATGACCTCCGTCAGCCTGCCGATGGTGCGCCCGTCGATCCTGTACGCCATCGTGCTGCTGTTCTTCCTCGGGCTGGAAGTATTTGGCCTGATGCTGGTGCTCGGCGATCCGGAAGGCAATATGGTGCTGGCAACCTACCTGTACCAACTGACGAACAAGCTCGGCACACCGTCATATCACCTGATGGCGGCGGTTGCCGTGGTGCTGATCTGCATCACCATCCCGCTGGTGATGCTCCAGCGTCGTCTGATGCGCACCGCCAACCGCTTCGTCACGATGAAAGGGAAAGCCTCACAGGCTCGCGCGTTACCGCTGGGCAAATGGCGCTGGGTTGCCGGGGCGGTGGTTGCCTTCTGGCTCACCGTCACCATCGGCGTGCCGCTGCTCGGCGTGGTGCTGCGCGCGTTTATCTCCAACTGGGGTGTGGGCGTTTCGCTGTGGGATGAGCTTTCGCTGAGCACTTTCCGCACCATCTGGGCACAGCCCAACCTGCTGCGCGCCATCGTCAACTCCATGGCAATTGGGGTGATTGGCGGCGCGCTGGCCGTGGCGTGCTACCTGTTCGTCGGGATTGCGATGCACCGTAAGCCGGATAACACCACGCGCTTCCTGGACTACAGCGTGCTGGTGCCGCGCGCCGTGCCTGGCCTGCTTGCCGGTCTGGCGTTCCTGTGGGTGTTCCTGTTCCTGCCGATGTGGCTGGACAACTCGCTGAAATCCGGCTGGCTTTCCGGGTTCGCCTGGACCGACTGGATGCGCGAGAACGTCATCGTCTGGCTGCGTTCGCTGCGCAGCACCATTTTCAGCGTCTGGCTGGCCTATACCGTGGTGTGGATGGCTTACGGGCTGAGGCTTATCTCTTCCACGCTGCTGCAGGTGGGGCCAGAGCTTGAAGAAGCCGCGCGCAGCACCGGGGCGACGCGCGGGCAGATCACCCGCCATGTGACCATTCCCCTCTCCCGCTACGGTCTTATTGGTTCGTGGCTGCTGATGTTTCTGATCTTTGAGCGCGAATACTCAACGGGTGTGTATCTGCTTTCCCCCGGCACGGAGACCATCGGTTCAATGCTGGTTTCCCTCTGGGCCGCGGGTGCCATTGATATCGTGGCGGCGCTCTCTTTCATTAACATCCTGCTGGTCGTGGTAGGTCTGGGCATTGCCCTTCGTTTCGGAGTGAAAATACATGATTGAATTAGCGGTTGACGATCTGCACTTAACCTACGGCGACAATCCTGTTTTAAAAGGTGTCTCCATGAACCTGAAGCGCGGCGAAGTGGTCTCCTTGTTAGGCCCCTCCGGCAGTGGTAAAACCACCCTGCTGCGTGCCGTCGCGGGTCTGGAAAAACCGACGCAGGGGTCGATTGTCATTGGCAACAATAAAGTTTACGACGGCACGCCGCGCAGTGAGATCCCTGCAGAAGAGCGTAACCTGGGGCTGGTGTTCCAGTCCTATGCCCTGTGGCCGCACAAAACCGTGTTTGAGAACGTGGCCTATCCGCTCAAGCTGCGTAAAGTTCCGGCCAAAGAGATCCAGCAGCGCGTACAGGACGTGCTGGACCAGCTGGGTCTGGGCCATCTTGGCAAACGTCACCCGCACCAGCTCTCCGGCGGGCAACAGCAGCGCGTGGCGATTGGCCGGGCGCTGGTGTACAACCCACCGGTGATTTTGCTGGACGAGCCGCTTTCCAACCTCGACGCCAAGCTGCGCGAAGAGGCCCGCGTGTTCCTGCGCGAGCTGATTATCAAGCTCGGGTTATCCGCGCTGATGGTGACGCATGACCAGAACGAAGCGATGTCCATATCCGACCGCATCCTGCTGCTTAACAACGGCAAAATTGAGCAACAGGGCACGCCGCAGGAGATGTACGGCTCGCCAAAAACGCTGTTTACCGCCGAGTTTATGGGCAGCAACAACCGCCTGCACGGCAAGGTCACCGAAGTGCGCGACGGCAGAGCGCGTATCGAAGGGAAAGGCTGGGTGCTGTGGGGCCAGGCGGGCGAAGGGGTACAGAGCGGTAATGACGCTACGGCGGTGATCCGGGTCGAACGCGTGGCGGTGGTTGAGGGGCCAGGGGAAAATCAGCTTGAGCTGCCGCTGCTCACCAGCATGTATCTTGGCGACCGCTGGGAGTACCTGTTCCGCACGCCGGGAGATGATTTTGTCATTCGCGCGTACGGGCATGAGGTTCGGGATCCGCAGCACTGCCATCTTTCGCTGCCGGAGAAGCATGTTTGGGTGTTCCCGAAAGGGTGAATTTTAAAAGGCTGCGTAATGCAGCCTTTTACGTTAGAAAACATGAACAGCGTACCAAAGGTCCTCACTTTTTTAGATAGAGCAGGCTCGTCTGCCGGGGCGGCAGTAAATCTATGAATGACTTTGAGGTCTATGTTAAACCCGTTGTGATTTATGACTTAACTAAAATCCACTCACAGTTACGCTTTGTTTGTGTTCGATTTGCTCATTTACTCGCCAGCACCAAAAGCCTACACTTTCCACATGGACTTACAAGCAATACAAGGATAAGGACGAATGGCTATTGGTCATTTTTTATTTAGGGGTGATAAGACAGCTTGCGGTGGTAGGATTCTTGAAGGATGCCCCGACCATCAATTTTTCGATAAAGACATGGCATGTGAAGGCCATAAAGTAACCTGTGGCAAACACCCAGGCTATTATCGTATCTGCGGCGGTCTTGATAGTGATGACATACATGGTAAAAGGGTAGCCGGAACACTGCACAGCCGTAGTTCCTGCCCCTGCAAATCACGTTTTATTCCTTCCATCGATGACACTTACGAATTTTCTACAAAGGCAGCGAATGCCGACACAGCCCAATCTCACGTTGTGGAATTTCCCGTTCTTCCCGGCCCGATTGACGATCCCCAAACTAATAACTTTGCTGAAACCTGCAAACCCAAAGATAACCCGTTATTGAACGGCGTTTACATCTGGACTGAAACCAAAAACGCAGGTCACGCTTTCGTTTCGGTGCACGAGAATAACAATATCTTTCTCTACACGTATGGTCGCTATGGCAGAACCAATCGTTTAGGCTTTACGGGAGATGGTGTTCTTAACTTCCTGCAAGATGAAGACGCAAGGGTTTACTATCGTTCTGAACTCTATGAGATGGGTGCTCGTGTTTTCCGCATAGACGATGCAGACCCTGTGAAGACAAGAGCATTTTTCGAAGGCTTATGGAACAGCAGTAAACCATCGTTCCAAACGTCAAACATGAAAGCAACCACGAGGAGAAGAGGCCGCACCATTGACGGGTATGATGTAACTGGCAGAAACTGCACCACACATTCAGTCGAAGGGATCAAGTATGCAGGCTCAAGAATATTCGAGCATGGTTACACATCGAAGACAACACAGCTACCTATCGATGCCGAGGAGGATTTCACCATTCCTGTATCTCTGCAAAAATTTCTCATCACAAAAGGTGGCGACATGTCCTCAATGCTTGTCGTTGAGATGACAAGCACATTCAAAGAGCAATTCCCTAATTCAGGCAATTTGCAGCCATTCCAGGAGACTCCCGGTGGGAAATTTCAACATCTCGTTGCAGATGGAGCCGCTATTGGAGATTCATTGTCTCCGTATTCAGGCGGCACTGTGGGCGGCGTATTAGGTGGTTCTTATGATAATGACGAATAGAACTAAAACTATTCTCCGCTGGGGCGGAATTGGCATTGTATCGTTTTGCTACTTTATCGGGTTGGCGCTGGCTACATTCTCATTTTCTGCTTTCAGCGAGAATGAAAGTATGCAATTTTCTAACCCAGTACCGTTGAATGAATACCATGCTTCGATTGATTCTATCCTTCAAGCGACAGGCATAGTTTTCGATGCAGCAATTTACGGATTTGTGATTTGCGTACCCCTAATCTTACTTATTTTTAAAAAAGTGAGATGATGAATAAGAAATTCTGGCTCAGGTGACGAAGTATCGCGCTGATCTGCCTAGCGTATTACGTTATCGTGCTGTATTTAGATCTGGTCTTCGCCGTTAACTTCTCAGAAACCGTTACCAAGGGCGGATCACACTGGTAGAACCGATAGGCGACTAAAATAGGTAAATATTTAAGCTGCTGAAAGAGAAGGCTTTTAAGGCTTGTCCACAAGGGGAAAAACTGGAGCGGGCGAAGGGAATCGAACCCTCGTATAGAGCTTGGGAAGCTCTCGTTCTACCATTGAACTACGCCCGCTTTGAGGTGCGTAAGGCATTATAGACCTTACGCACCTTCATACAAGCCTCTTCACAACTAACCGGCGATTAAATAATCACTTAGCACTTCGGTTTGCTGCCGGGCGCAGGAAGATAGCGTTGCGGATCGATGGCCGTCGCCTTATAGCGGATCTGGAAGTGCAGCTTCACCGAATCGGTACCGGTACTGCCCATGGTGGCTATCTTCTGCCCCGCCTTCACGTTCTGCCCGTTGTTGACCAGCATCGTGTCGTTATGCGCGTAGGCGGTGATGTAATCTTCACCGTGCTTAATCATGATGAGGTTACCGTAGCCGCGCAGCTGGTTACCCACATAAACCACCTTCCCTGCCCCGGAGGCATAAACCGGCGTACCGCGCGCAGCGGCGATATCAATACCCTTGTTGCCACCTTCAGAGAGTGAGTAAGGGGCGACCACTTTACCGCTGGCAGGCCAAATCCAGCAGCGCTGTCCAACCGGCGGCCATGACGATTGCGGTACCTGATAGGACGGCGTCACTTTGGCGGTTTTGCCTTTCGATGAGGATTTTTTGCCCGAGGACGAACTGCCGTTCACCTTGAGCTTTTGCCCCACTTCGATGGTGTACGGCGGAGAGATGTTATTCAGGCGCGCCAGATCCTTCACGCTGGTTCCCGTTGCGCGCGAAATCCGGTACAGCGTATCCCCGCGCTTAACGGTATAGACCGAACCGGAATAGCTACCCATATCCGACGATTTGCTTCCTGAACAGCCAGCCAGGAATAGCGTCAGCGTCAGGCAAAAGATGGCGATGATGGGGTTTCTCGTCAGGCTTCCTGCAAACAAAACAGATCCTCGGTCAACGTGAATGGCGCACTATGATACCAGCCCGGAGAGATATGGGTCAGCCCTTTTCCGCTCCTGGAAACAAACCGTTCGTATAAGATTGCCGTATAATGCTCCCTGTTGATGGTGCAGAACCATCCGCATCGTTGGCACTGGAGCATGAATGAGTATTCAAGAACACGTTATTTTGGTTAATGACCAGGGAATGGTGATTGGCACTCAGGAAAAATACGCCGCGCATACTGCCCAAACCCCGCTGCATCTGGCGTTCTCATCCTGGCTGTTTAACGCCGAAGGCGAGTGTCTGGTAACCCGGCGCGCACTAAGTAAAAAAGCCTGGCCGGGCGTCTGGACGAACTCCGTCTGCGGTCACCCTCAATCTGGTGAACGGACGGAAGAGGCAATTATCCGTCGCTGCCGCGATGAGATTGGCGCAGAAATTACCGCGATTACGCCTGTCGCCTCAGAATTCCGCTACCGCGAAACGGATCCTTCCGGGATCGTGGAAAACGAGATTTGCCCGGTCTTCGCTGCCCGCGTCACCAGCGAACTGCGAATTAACCATGATGAAGTGATGGCATTTGAATGGGTGACGCTGGAGTCGTTATTCCGCGCGCTGGACGCCGCCCCATGGAGCTTTAGCCCGTGGATGGTGCAGGAAGCAACGGTCGCGCGAGACGCGCTGAGAGCGTTCGCAGCGCAATAAAAAAGCCCCTTTCGGGGCTTTTTTAGCAACATAACGCCTTATTTCACCGGGCGCATTGCCGGGAACAGGATCACGTCACGAATGGTGTGGCTGTTGGTGAACAGCATCACCATACGGTCGATACCAATACCCAGACCTGCGGTTGGCGGCAGGCCGTGCTCCAGCGCGGTCACATAGTCTTCATCGAAGAACATCGCTTCGTCGTCGCCTGCTGCTTTCGCGTCAACCTGATCCTGGAAACGCTGCGCCTGGTCTTCCGCATCGTTCAGCTCGCTAAAGCCGTTACCGATTTCACGGCCGCCGATGAAGAATTCGAAACGGTCGGTGATTTCCGGGTTCTCGTCATTACGACGCGCCAGCGGAGAGACTTCCGCCGGGTATTCGGTAATGAAGGTCGGCTGAATCAGGTGCGCTTCTGCCACTTCTTCGAAGATCTCGGTCACGATACGGCCCAGACCCCAGCTCTTCTCAACCTTGATGCCGATGCTTTCAGCGATGGCCTTCGCAGAGTCGAAGTTATCCAGATCCGCCATGTTGGTTTCCGGACGGTATTTCTTGATCGCTTCGCGCATGGTCAGTTTTTCGAACGGCTTGCCGAAGTCGAAGACTTCTTCACCGTAAGGAACCTGCGTGGTGCCCAGAATGTCCTGCGCCAGGGTACGGAACAGGGATTCGGTCAGCTCGATCAGATCTTTGTAGTCTGCGTACGCCATATAGAGTTCCATCATGGTGAACTCTGGGTTATGGCGAACGGAGATACCTTCGTTACGGAAGTTACGGTTGATTTCGAACACGCGGTCGAAACCACCGACCACCAGACGCTTCAGGTACAGTTCCGGTGCGATACGCAGGTACATGTCCAGGTCCAGGGCGTTGTGATGGGTGATGAACGGACGCGCAGACGCGCCGCCAGGGATCACCTGCATCATCGGGGTTTCCACTTCCATAAAGTCGCGGTTGACCATGAACTGGCGGATACCGGCCATGATCTGGGAGCGAATTTTGAAGGTCTTGCGGGATTCATCGTTAGAGATGAGATCAAGGTAACGCTGACGATAGCGCGCTTCCTGATCCTGCAGGCCGTGGAACTTGTCCGGCAGCGGGCGCAGGGCTTTGGTCAGCAGACGCAGTTCGGTGCAGTGGATAGACAGTTCACCGGTCTTGGTTTTGAACAGTTTACCTTTTGCGCCCAGGATATCGCCCAGGTCCCACTTCTTGAACTGCTCGTTGTAGATGCCTTCCGGCAGGTCGTCACGGGAGACGTACAGCTGAATACGGCCGCCGACGTCCTGCAAGGTCACGAAGGAGGCTTTACCCATGATGCGACGGGTCATCATACGGCCTGCAACGGCCACTTCGATGTTCAGCGCTTCCAGCTCTTCGTTCTCTTTACCGTCGAAGTCAGCGTGCAGTTGGTCTGAGGTGTGGTCACGACGAAAATCGTTCGGGAACGGCACGCCCTGCTCGCGCAGCGCTGCCAGCTTCTCGCGGCGGGTTTTCAGTTCGTTGTTAAGATCGACTACCGCGTCAGCGCCCTGTGCTTGTTGTTCAGACATGTTGGTTCCTCATAACCCTGCTTTCAAACTTGCTTCGATAAATTGGTCCAGGCTGCCGTCCAGCACCGCCTGCGTGTTGCGGGTTTCAACCCCGGTACGCAGGTCTTTGATGCGGGAGTCATCAAGGACGTAAGAACGGATCTGGCTGCCCCAACCGATGTCGGACTTGTTGTCTTCCATCGCCTGTTTCTCAGCATTTTTCTTCTGCATCTCCAGCTCATAAAGCTTCGCTTTCATCTGCTTCATGGCCTGGTCTTTGTTCTTATGCTGGGAACGGTCGTTCTGGCACTGTGTTACCAGTCCGGTTGGAATGTGGGTAATACGCACCGCAGATTCCGTACGGTTAACGTGCTGACCACCCGCGCCGGACGCGCGGTAAACGTCAATACGCAGGTCCGCCGGGTTAATTTCGATATCGATATCTTCGTCAACTTCCGGGTAAACAAACGCAGAGCTGAAGGAGGTATGACGACGGCCACCGGAGTCAAACGGGCTCTTACGCACCAGGCGGTGAACGCCGGTTTCGGTACGCAGCCAGCCGTAGGCATAGTCGCCAATGATCTTGATAGTGACGGATTTAATACCGGCCACTTCACCTTCAGACTCTTCGATAATTTCGGTTTTGAAGCCGCGCGCTTCCGCCCAACGCAAATACATACGCGTCAGCATGCTGGCCCAGTCCTGCGCTTCGGTACCGCCAGAACCTGCCTGAATATCGAGATAGCAGTCAGCGCTGTCGTATTCGCCGGAGAACATGCGACGGAATTCCAGCTGTGCCAGCTTCTCTTCCAGCCCGTCGAGTTCTGCCACGGCTTCGTTAAAGGTTTCTTCGTCGTCTGCTTCGACGGCCAGCTCCAGCAAACCGGAAACGTCTTCCAGCCCCTGAGCCATTTGATCCAATGTATCTACGATAGCTTCGAGAGAGGAACGCTCTTTACCCAGCGCCTGTGCGCGTTCAGGTTCGTTCCAGACGTCCGGCTGTTCCAGCTCGGCGTTTACTTCTTCAAGACGCTCTTTCTTGGCATCGTAGTCAAAGATACCCCCTAAGAACGTCAGAGCGCTCCGTGAGGTCCTGAATACGGTTTTTTACCGGATTAATTTCAAACATGGTCTGTTTTCTTTTATGGACTTGTCAAAATGCGGTGATAAGAGCGGGATTGTACCGAATCCACGCCCTTTTTTATAGAGATTACTGCCGCTAAATTGGCCAGATATTGTCGATGATGATCTGAAGGGTGCGGTTACCGCGAAACTCGTTGATATCCAGTTTGTACGCCAGCTCGACCTCGCGCACGCCGTTGTCCGGCCAGATGGAGGTGTCAACGTTGAAGGCGATGCCATCCAGCAGCGGTCCGCCGCCCACCGGCTCGACCATCACTTTCAGGTGACGTTCGCCGACGATACGCTGCTGCAGCAGGCGGAATCGCCCGTCGAACAGCGGTTCCGGGAACATTTGCCCCCATGGACCGGCATCGCGCAGCATCTGCGCGACCTCCATCGTCATTTCGGAGACAGTCAGCTCACCGTCAGAGACCACTTCGCCCTGCAGCAGCGCCGGGTCAATCCACTCGGTGACCAGCTCGCCAAACAGGCGCTGGAACTCGTCGAACTTTGCCTCTTCCAGCGACAAGCCTGCCGCCATCGCGTGACCGCCAAACTTAATCATCAGACCGGGATAAAGCGTATCCAGACGCTCCAGCGCATCGCGCATGTGCAGCCCCTGAATCGAACGGCCAGAGCCTTTCAGCGTGCCGTCACCCGCAGGCGCAAACGCGATCACCGGACGGTGGAAGCGCTCTTTAATGCGCGACGCCAGAATGCCGACCACGCCCTGATGCCACTCGGGGTGATACATTGCCAGCCCGCCCGGCAGCGTATCGCCGCTGCGCTCAAGTTTTTCGCACAGGGTCAGCGCTTCGGCCTGCATCCCCTGCTCAATCTCTTTACGGGTCTGGTTCAGGGCGTCCAGCTCGTTGGCCAGCACACGCGCTTCACCGATGTTGTCGCACAGCAGCAGCGCCACGCCGACGGACATATCGTCCAGCCTTCCGGCAGCGTTCAGACGCGGCCCGAGGGCAAAGCCCAGGTCGCTTGCCGCCAGCTTGAGCGGATCGCGGTTGGCAATCTCCAGCAGCGCCTTAATTCCGGGACGGCACTTGCCCGCGCGAATACGGCTTAAGCCCTGCCAGGTCAAAATGCGGTTATTGGCATCAAGGGGCACCACGTCCGCCACGGTGCCCAGCGCCACCAGGTCGAGGTATTCGGCCAGGTTTGGAACGGCAATGCCGCGGGATTCGAACCAGCCCTTATCGCGTAAGAGAGTACGCAACGCCAGCATCAGATAAAACGCCACGCCCACGCCGGCGAGGGATTTCGACGGGAAATCGCAGTCGCGCAGGTTGGGGTTAATAATCGCTTCTGCTGCGGGGAGCGTATCGCCGGGCAGGTGATGATCGGTGACCAGCACCGGGATCCCCAAAGCGTGAGCATGATCGACGCCCGCATGGGAGGAGATCCCGTTGTCGACGGTCATGATCATCTGCGCACCGCAGGCATGGGCCTGATCGACCACCTCCGGGCTGAGGCCATAGCCGTCTTCAAAGCGGTTCGGCACCAGATAGGTGACATTATCGCAGCCCAGCGCGCGCAGGCTGAGTACGCTCAGGGCGGTGCTGGTTGCGCCGTCGGCGTCGAAATCCCCTACCACCACAATGCGCGTTCCCTCACGAAGCGCGTTGTAGAGCATTTCAGTGGCTTTTTCGATACCGTTCAGCTGCTGCCAGGGCAGCATCCCTTTCACGCTGCGCTCAAGATCCTCTGCGCGACGCACGCCGCGGCTGGCGTAGAGGCGCTTTAGCAGCGGCGGGAGATCGTCCGGTAAATCAACGTGTTCAACCGCCTCGCGGCGGCGCAATTTGATGGGGGCTTTCACGCGAATTATTTACCACCAAACTGTTTCTGGTGCGCGTCGAGGAACTCTTTCATCTCTTTCGGTCCCTGATAGCCCGGAACAACATAGCCGTTACTCAGGACAATCGCTGGCGTACCGCTCACGCCAAACTGCACGCCCAGCGCGTAGTGGTTAGCAATGTCGATGTCGCAGGAGGCAGGCTTAACGTCTTTACCGTTCATCGCGTCATCAAACGCTTTGTTGCGGTCTTTGGCACACCAGATCGCTTTCATGTCCTGCTCTGGCTTGCTCTGTACGCCTGCGCGCGGGAAGGCCAGGTAACGCACGGTAATGCCCAGCGCGTTATAGTCTTTCATCTGTTCATGCAGCTTGTGGCAGTAGCCACAGGTGATATCGGTGAAGACGGTAATCACATGTTTTTCCTGCGCCGCTTTATAGACGATCATCTCTTTTTCGAGCGCGTTCAGGTTTTTCATCAGCAGCTGGTTGGTGACGTTCACCGGCTGCGCGCCACTCACGTCGTACAGCGGTCCCTGAATAAAGTGTTTGCCGTCTTCGGTGACGTACAGCACGCCGCTGTTGGTCAGTACGGTTTTCATACCGGCAACCGGCGCAGGCTGGATGTCGCTGCTGGTGACGCCAAGCTTAGCCAGAGACTGTTTGATGGCGGCGTCATCCGCATGGGCGAAGCCGGTAAATGAGGCTGCCAGCAGGGTGAACAGCACGAAAGACTTTTTCATAATTGATCCTGTTACAATTTGTCGGCACTCACGCACGAGGGTGGTGCTGTTGGTGTAGCTGCCGCAGGCGTTCCGTCGCGACATGGGTGTAAATTTGCGTCGTTGAAAGATCGCTGTGTCCCAGCAGCATCTGCACCACGCGTAAATCTGCGCCGTGGTTTAACAGATGCGTCGCGAAGGCGTGACGCAATACGTGCGGCGAAAGCTTTTCACTGTCGATACCCGCCAGTGTGGCGTAATGCTTGATGCGATGCCAGAACGTTTGTCGTGTCATCTGCTGCGCGCGCTGGCTCGGAAACAGGACGTCGATAGACGCGCCATTGAGCAGCCAGGGGCGGCCATGCTCAAGATACGTCTCCAGCCAGTAAACCGCCTCTTCTCCCAGCGGAACCAGCCTTTCCTTGTTTCCTTTACCGATGACGCGCACCACGCCCTGACGCAGGCTGATGTCGCTCATCGTCAGGCCAACCAGTTCCGAAACGCGCAAGCCGGTAGCATACAATAGCTCAAGCATGGCTTTATCGCGTAACTCCAGCGGCAGGTCAACAGCCGGTGACTGTAATAATCTCTCAACTTGTGCTTCGCTGAGATCTTTCGGCAGCCGCTGCGGGAGTTTCGGGGACGCCAGCAGCGCGCTGGGATCGTCTTCGCGAATCTTCTCCCGGTAAAGATGCTGGAAAAGCCGACGCATTGCGCTGAGCAAGCGTGCAGAGCTGGTGGCTTTGTACCCTCCTTCTACGCGTTCAGCGAGCAGCGCCTGCAGGTCGTCGCTTTGCGCGCTCGCAAGCGATAGCTCCCGACGCGCCAGCCACTCGACCAGCATGGTGAGATCGCGCCGGTAGGCACTGAGGGTATTCTCGGCCAGATTTTTCTCCAGCCACAGCGCGTCGAGAAACTGTTCAACGAGTGCGAGATCCTTTTCCACATCAGCCCCTTTGATTTTGCAGTCAGGCCATTATGCCTGATTGCGACCGATTTCTGGTACACTACGCGCAAAGTCATAGCAAGAATTGAGATAGTTACGCGATGAATATTGGTCTGTTCTATGGTTCCAGCACCTGCTACACCGAAATGGCGGCGGAGAAAATTCGCGACATCATTGGCCCGGAACTGGTGACGTTGCATAACCTGAAAGATGACTCGGTCGCCTTGATGGAGCAGTACGATGTGCTGATTCTGGGCATCCCAACCTGGGACTTTGGTGAGATACAGGAAGACTGGGAAGCCATCTGGGATCAGCTCGATTCAGTCAATTTCGACGGTAAAATTATTGCGATGTACGGCATGGGTGACCAGTTAGGCTACGGCGAATGGTTCCTGGACGCACTCGGCATGCTGCACGATAAGCTGGCACCAAAAGGGGCGGCGTTTATTGGCTACTGGCCAACCGAAGGGTATGAATTCACCAGTAAAAAGCCGATTATTGCCGACGGCGAGCTGTTTGTCGGGCTCGCGCTGGATGAAACCAATCAGTACGATCTCAGCGACGAGCGCCTGCAGGCCTGGTGCGAGCAGATCCTCGGCGAAATGGCAGAAAAATTCAGCTAACGCGCGTTACTCCTGCGTCGGCTGTTGCAGCAACATCCGGCGCAGATCCCGCCATTCTGATGCGTCCATACTGTCCGCCGCCAGCCACAGGTGCTGGCAACGTCCGCCCCCCACTTTGCGTAACCGTAACATCATCCCGGCGTTAAGCATCCAGGGTACACCGAGAATATCCCACTCTTTTCCCTGCCAGCGCAGGCGGGAATCCATCAGCAGCTTAATCTCGCCCTGACGCGCGTTAATGCGACGCTGGCTGCGTACGCTGTCAAAAACAACAAACGAAAGTAATAGCAGCCACAGCGGCGTATAGCTGAGCGGCCACGGCATGAGTAAAACGATGGCCGCAACCAGCCCGTGGAGCAATAAAGACATCCACTGCGAGCGCCACGAGACGCGAAGATCAGATTGCCACAGGACCACGTTCCCGATTCCGTGTTTGAATTAATTGCACCATCCGTTGCAACTCGGTGTCGGCGGGTTTGCCGTGGTTCATCAGCCAGTTGAATAAATCCGGATCGTCAGACTCAAGCAGGCGAACAAACAGACGCTTATCATCATCGCTTAAGCTGTCGTACTCATATTCGAAGAAAGGCATGATGGAAATATCAAGTTCACGCATTCCGCGACGGCATGCCCAGTGAATACGGGCCTTGTTGTTAATATCCATGTTCAGTTTCCTGCATTACGTTTGGCACAGTCGGTACCCCGTTTTCTGTTCTTAATTTCTCTACGGGGACACCAGCTAGTGTAACGTGTTTTTGACCGTTTCATTACTGGAATATTGCGTTTGACGAGCTGGCTTCCAGAATAATCCCTACATAGACAGCGGATTACACTATTTTGCGTAGCGTTACGCATAACCCGTTTATGGCACAAATGGTCTGCTGAAAGCGCTTGCAATGCCTGCAGGCTCTTTTACCATTAGGCATTATCAAAGCGTTAAGCAATTCAGGATACCGTTATGGCCTTTACACCATTTTCTCCTCGCCAGCCCGCCGCCTCTGCGCGTCTGCCGCTGACGCTTATTTCTCTTGATGACTGGGCGCTGGCAACCCTCTCCGGCGCCGACGCCGAAAAATACTTGCAGGGTCAGGTGACTGCGGATGTTGCGCAGTTGACTGAACACCAGCATCTGCTGGCCGCGCACTGCGATCCTAAGGGCAAAATGTGGAGCAACCTGCGTCTCTTCCGCCGTCAGGACGGTTTTGCCTTTATTGAGCGCCGCAGCCTGCGCGATGCGCAGCTCAAAGAACTGAAAAAATACGCGGTCTTTTCCAAAGTCACCATCGCCCCGGACGACGAACATGTTCTGCTGGGCGTGGCGGGCTTCCAGGCGCGTGCGGCGCTGAAAAATCTGTTTGCTGAACTGCCGGATGCAGAAAAACAGGTGGTCAGCGAGGGCGCGACTTCCATCCTGTGGTTTGAACACCCGGCAGAGCGCTTCCTGTTAGTCACGGATGCCGCAACAGCCGAACGCGTGACCGAGGCGCTGCGCGGCGAAGCGCAGCTCAACAACAGCCAGCAGTGGCTGGCGCTGAACATCGAAGCGGGTCTGCCGGTAATTGACGCAGCCAACAGCGCGCAGTTTATTCCTCAGGCAACTAACCTGCAGGCGCTGGGGGGAATCAGCTTTAAAAAAGGCTGCTACACCGGTCAGGAAATGGTCGCGCGTGCAAAATTCCGTGGGGCAAACAAACGCGCGTTGTGGACACTGGCAGGCCATGCCAGCCGCGTACCGGAAGCAGGAGAAGACTTAGAACTGAAGATGGGCGACAACTGGCGCCGCACCGGTACCGTGTTAGCCGCAGTCCAGCTGGACGATGGCCGTCTTTTGGTACAGGCTGTAATGAACAACGACATGGAAGCGGACAGCGTGTTCCGCGTGCGCGACGACGCGAATACGTTGAGTATTGAGCCGCTACCGTATTCACTGGAAGAGTGATGCTCTATCGCCCGGTGGCGCTGCGCTTACCGGGCCTACGGGTGCAAATCCAGGTCGGGTAAGGCGAAGCCGCCACCCGACAACAAACTAAACCTGCCCCACGTACAAATAAATCGCCAAAAAATGGCACACGCTGCCGCCCAGCACAAAGCCGTGCCAGATGGCATGGTTGTATGGGATGCGCTTGCAGACGTAGAAAATAACGCCCAGCGAGTAGACCACACCGCCCACCGCCAGCAGCGTTACCCCGCCGACCGCCAGCTTAATCGCCAACTGATACACCACAATCAGCGACAGCCAGCCCATCGTCAGATAGGTGACCAGCGACAACACTTTAAACCGGTGCGCAATGGTCAGCTTGAACAGGATCCCCAGCAGCGCCAGGCTCCAGATAACAATCATCAGGCCGCGCGACAGCGGTGAGTTTAGCCCCACCAGCAGGAAAGGCGTATAGGTACCCGCAATCAGCAGATAGATAGCGCAGTGGTCAAATTTCTTAAGCCATATTTTGGCCCGCTGATGCGGAATCGCGTGATAGAGCGTCGAGGCCAGGAACAGCAGGATCATACTTCCGCCATACAGGCTATAGCTGGTAATGGCCATCGCGCTGGCATTGGTATCCACCGCCTGTACCAGCAATAACACTAAACCGACAATCCCAAACACCAGGCCAATGCCGTGGCTGATGCTGTTGGCTACTTCCTCAGCCAGCGAATATCCCTGTGCGATTAATGGTCTGCTCGCCATACTAAACTCCGGGAAAACTAAAGATGATTATTCATCGCATGACTATGCTAACTGAGAATGATTCCAGTGAACACCTGTTAGCTAAAATAATTTTAAAGTAAATTTTTATAATAAAAATCAAAAACATAAGCGAACAATTCACCTGACATTTGTTCACATAAAAATTTAAGCGTTACTAATCAATGGCATAAAATTGGCTCCTGCCGTCTGGCTGCATGATATGATGGATAAATGAGGTCTGAATGAGAGTTTTGCCACTGTGAGTATGTTCACCCACTCCGCCATTGCCAGTCTCAATAACCTGGAAATGATGGTCTACAACTATGTCATCAAAAACCGGGACAAAGTGATGTACATGACCATCCGCGAGCTGGCGGATGCGGCCGGCGTCTCAACCACCACTATCCTGCGCTTTTGCCGCAAGCTCAACTGCGAAGGGTATTCTGAATTTCGCGTGCGCTTTAAGCTCTATCTTGAGCAGAACGAGCCCCAGCAGGCGAATTTCGGCGCCAGCGAAATTATCAGCTTCTTTAAAAGCGTGAATAATGAAGAGTTCGACGCGCTATTAAATGACGCGGTAAAAATCATTTTGTCTTCCGAGCGAATTATATTTGTCGGGGCGGGAACGTCAGGCTCACTGGCGAAATATGGCGCGCGTTTCTTTTCAAATATTGGTAAATTCAGTAATCATATTGATGACCCTTATTTCCCGGTCACCAATGATATGGCGAAAAATGCGCTGGCGATTGTGCTCTCCGTCTCGGGCGAAACCGAGGAGATCCTGCGCTTCGCCAGCCAGTTCAGCCTGCATCACTGCAAGGTGCTCTCTATCACCAGCCACGAGCACTCGCGCCTCGCAAAACTGGCGGACTTTAATCTCTCCTGGCACGTTCCCCAGACGCGAATTGGCGGCGTCTACGATATCACCACGCAAATTCCCGTCATTTATATTCTGGAATCTCTCGGACGCAAGCTGGCGAAGAAATTGACGGAATAAAACACCCTGTTTTTTCGATGTGACAAATCACAATTTTCGCAAATTGTTATATCGTGACATTCAATTTCGCTTTGCTAGACTCAATGCCAATAAGCCATTTAATGAGAATAGCAGCGATGAAAAAAATAACCTTACCGAAAGATTTTTTATGGGGCGGCGCTGTTGCCGCTCATCAGGTTGAAGGCGGCTGGAACAAAGGCGGCAAAGGGCCAAGCATTTGCGACGTGCTGACCGGCGGCGCACACGGCGTGCCGCGCGAAATCACGCAGGAGGTGGTGCCGGGTAAATACTACCCAAACCACGAAGCCATCGACTTCCACGGCCACTATAAAGAAGACATCAAGCTATTTGCCGAGATGGGCTTCAAGTGTTTCCGTACCTCTATCGCCTGGACGCGCATCTTCCCGAAAGGTGACGAAACGCAGCCAAACGAAGAAGGGCTGAAGTTTTACGACGACATGTTCGATGAGCTGCTGAAGTACAACATCGAACCGGTGATCACCCTCTCCCACTTCGAAATGCCGCTGCACCTGGTGCAGGAGTACGGTAGCTGGACCAACCGCAAAGTGGTCGATTTCTTCGTGCGCTTCGCGGAAGTGGTGTTTGAGCGCTACAAGCACAAGGTCAAATACTGGATGACCTTCAACGAAATCAACAACCAGCGCAACTGGCGCGCCCCGCTGTTCGGCTACTGCTGCTCGGGCGTGGTCTACACCGAACATGACAACCCGGAAGAGACCATGTACCAGGTGCTGCACCACCAGTTTGTGGCCAGCGCCCTGGCGGTGAAAGCCGCGCGCCGCATCAACCCGGAGATGAAAGTCGGCTGCATGCTGGCGATGGTGGCGCTCTATCCGTTCTCCTGCAAGCCGGAAGACGTGATGTTCGCCCAGGAATCCATGCGCGAGCGCTATGTCTTTACCGACGTCCAACTGCGTGGTTACTACCCGTCCTACGTGCTGAACGAGTGGGAGCGCCGCGGCTTTTCCATCAAAATGGAGGCGGGCGACGAGCAGATCCTGCGTGAAGGTACCTGCGACTACTTAGGCTTCAGCTACTACATGACCAACGCGGTGAAGGCGGAAGGCGGCACAGGTGACGCCATTTCCGGCTTCGAAGGCAGCGTGCCGAACCCGCACGTGAAGGCGTCCGACTGGGGCTGGCAGATTGACCCGGTGGGCCTGCGCTATTCCCTGTGCGAACTTTACGAGCGTTACCAGAAGCCGCTGTTTATCGTTGAGAACGGGTTCGGTGCCTACGACAAGGTGGAAGAAGACGGCAGCATCAACGATGACTATCGCATCGACTACCTGCGTGCCCACGTGGAAGAGATGATCAAAGCCGTCACGCATGATGGCGTGGATCTGATGGGCTATACGCCGTGGGGCTGCATCGACTGCGTGTCGTTCACCACCGGTCAGTACAGCAAGCGCTACGGCTTTATCTACGTCAACAAGCACGACGACGGCACGGGCGACATGTCGCGCTCCCGTAAGAAGAGCTTCGAGTGGTATAAAGGCGTGATTGCCAGCAACGGCGAGAAACTTTAACGCCGGGCGCCGTTCCCTCTCCCCTTTGGGGAGAGGGTTAGCATGAGGGGTTTACTTCCCGCCAGCCAGCTCGATAAAACTGCCCGTCACGTAAGACGCCTTCTCGCTCAGCAGCCAGACAATCGCCTGCGCCACCTCTTCCGGCTGGCCGCCGCGCTGCATCGGCAGTAACGATTTCACACGATCCACTCGCCCCGGCTCTCCGCCGGAAGCATGGATATCGGTATAAATCAGCCCAGGCCGCACGCAGTTCACGCGAATGCCCTGCGCCGCCACCTCCAGCGATAGCCCGGTTGTCAGCGAATCTACCGCGCCTTTGGAAGCAGCGTAATCGACATACTCACCCGGCGCGCCCAGACGAGACGCGGCGGAAGAGACATTCACAATCGCCCCGCCCTTGCCGCCATGCTTGATGGACATGCGTTTCACCGCTTCACGACAGCAGAGGAAGTAACCCGTGACGTTGGTCGCCAGCACGCGGTTAATGCGCTCTGCGGACAGATTCTCGATGGTGGATTGCTCAAACAGAATGCCTGCATTATTGACCAGCGCGCGAAGCGGCTCACCTTCACGATCGATGCTGTCAAACATCGCCAGCACCTGAGCTTCATCGCTGATGTCCGCACGCACGGCAAACGCTTTACCGCCGGCCTCAACGATCTGATTGATAACGTCCGTCGCGGCTTTAATGTTGTGGTGATAGTTCACCGCCACGGTGTAGCCTTCACGTGCCAGCTGCAGCGCGGTGGCTTTCCCAATGCCCCGGCTCGCGCCGGTGACCAGTGCAATTGCCATTCACAACCTCCAGATAAAAAAAAGCCGGGTGGCGCTTACGCTTACCCGGCCTACAGTATGGCAAATAATTACTGGTATTCGCTCATCGGCACGCAGGAGCAGAACAGATTACGGTCGCCGTAAACGTCATCAAGACGCTTCACGGTCGGCCAGTATTTGTTTGCCACGCCAGCCGGGAAGACCGCCAGCTCGCGGGAGTAACCGTGGTTCCACTCTGCCACCATCTCGTGCTGGGTGTGCGGGGCGTTGACCAGCGGGTTATCTTCCAGCGTCCATTCGCCGTCCTGCACGCGGTCGATCTCCATGCGGATGGCCAGCATCGCGTCGATAAAGCGGTCCAGCTCGGCTTTGCTTTCAGACTCGGTCGGCTCCACCATCAGCGTCCCCGCAACCGGGAACGACATGGTTGGCGCGTGGAAGCCGTAGTCGATCAGACGCTTGGCGATATCCAGCTCGCTGATGCCGGTCTGCTCTTTCAGCGGACGAATATCCAGAATGCACTCGTGCGCCACGCGACCGTCGCGGCCGGTATAGAGCACCGGGAAGGCGGACTTCAGGCGAGTCGCAATGTAGTTGGCGTTCAGAATAGCCACCTGGCTCGCCTGCTTCAGCCCTTCCGCGCCCATCATGCGGATGTACATCCAGCTGATTGGCAGGATTGATGCGCTACCGAACGGTGCCGCAGAGACCGCGCCCTGACGGGTCAGCATGCCTTCAATCTGCACCACGCTGTGGCCCGGCACAAACGGCGCCAGGTGCGCTTTCACGCCGATTGGTCCCATGCCCGGGCCGCCACCGCCGTGCGGAATGCAGAAGGTTTTATGCAGGTTCAGGTGCGACACGTCCGCGCCGATAAAGCCCGGAGAGGTAATGCCCACCTGAGCGTTCATGTTCGCGCCGTCGAGGTATACCTGACCGCCAAACTGGTGCACCACTTCGCACACTTCACGGATGGTCTCTTCGTACACGCCGTGGGTGGACGGGTAGGTCACCATGATGCAGGAGAGCTTGTCGCCCGCCTGCTCGGCTTTCGCACGCAGGTCGGCCAAATCGATGTTGCCGTTCTTATCGCACGCGACCACCACCACTTCCATGCCCGCCATCTGGGCTGAGGCCGGGTTGGTGCCGTGGGCGGAGCTTGGGATCAGGCAGATATCGCGGTGGCCTTCGTTACGGCTTTCGTGATAGTGACGGATCGCCAGCAGGCCCGCGTATTCACCCTGCGCGCCGGAGTTCGGCTGCATGCAGAGCGCGTCGTAACCGGTCAGCTTCACCAGCCAGTCTGAAAGCTGGTTGATCATCATGTGATAGCCTTCCGCCTGTTCTGGCGGGCAGAACGGGTGCAGTTCGGAGAATTCAGGCCAGGTAATCGGGATCATCTCTGCCGCAGCGTTCAGCTTCATGGTGCAGGAGCCCAGCGGGATCATCGCCTGGTTCAGCGCCAGATCCTTGCGCTCCAGAGAGTGCATATAGCGCATCATCTCGGTTTCGCTGTGATAGCGATTGAACACCGGGTGAGTCAGGATCGCGTCATTGCGCAGCATGCTTTCCTGAATGGAGCGGCTGTCGAGCGCGACCTCTTTGTCGAGCGTATCAACGTCCAGACCGTGAGCGTCGCCCAGCAACACGCTGAACAGATTCAGGATATCGTCGCGAGTGGTGCTTTCATCCAGCGTAATGCCGACCGCGTTGTGGATGTCGCTGCGCAGGTTGATTTCTGCTGCATTCGCGCGCGCCAGCACGGCGGCTTTGTCTGCCACTTCCACGCACAGGGTGTCGAAGTAGTGCGCGTGGCGCAGCTTGAGGCCCTTCTGCTGCAGGCCGCAGGCCAGAATATCGGCCAGGCGGTGAATGCGGCTGGCAATGCGCTTCAGGCCAGCCGGACCGTGGAATACCGCATACAGGCTGGCGATGTTTGCCAGCAGTACCTGGGAAGTACAGATGTTGGAGTTCGCTTTCTCGCGGCGGATATGCTGCTCGCGGGTCTGCATCGCCATGCGCAGCGCGGTATTACCGGCAGCATCTTTTGACACGCCAATGATACGGCCTGGCATGGAGCGTTTGAATTCATCTTTCGCGCCGAAGAACGCCGCGTGCGGGCCGCCGTAGCCCATCGGCACGCCGAAGCGCTGCGCGGAGCCGAATACAATATCCGCGCCCTGTTTGCCCGGCGCCGTCAGCAGCACCAGCGCCATAAAATCGGCGGCAACGCTGACAACCACTTTGCGGGATTTCAGCTCGGCAATCAGCGCGCCGTAGTCGTGAACTTCGCCGGTGGTACCCACCTGCTGCAGCAGCACGCCGAAGACGTCCTGGTGATCCAGCACTTTGTCGGCGTCGTCGACGATCACCTCAAAACCGAAGGTTTCTGCACGGGTGCGCACCACGTCCAGCGTCTGGGGATGCACGTCCGCCGCCACGAAGAAGCGGTTAGCATTTTTCAGCTTGCTTACGCGTTTTGCCATCGCCATCGCTTCGGCAGCGGCGGTCGCTTCATCCAGCAGAGAGGCGGAAGCGATATCCATACCGGTCAGATCCAGCGTCACCTGCTGGAAGTTCAGCAGCGCTTCCAGACGCCCCTGGGAAACTTCTGGCTGATAAGGGGTGTAAGCGGTGTACCAGCCCGGGTTTTCCAGCATGTTGCGCAGGATAACCGGCGGTAACTGCACGTTGGTGTAGCCCATGCCAATGTAAGACTTATAGCGCTTGTTGAGGCCTGCAATAGCCTTCAGCTCCGCCAGCGCGGCGAACTCCGTGGTGGCTTCCCCTACCTGAGGCGGCGTGGCAAGCTGGATGTCTTTTGGCACAATCTGGCCGATCAGTGCGTCTAATGAATCCGCGCCAACCGTCTTCAGCATCTCCTGCTGTTGCTGAGCATCCGGCCCAATGTGACGTTCAATGAAGGCGCCACGGTTTTCAAGCTGGCTTAAAGTCTGTGTCATGAGCGATGGTTCCTGATACGTGCAGTGAATCGTAGTTATCTGTAACGCTGTTGCCCGGTGGCGCTACCGCTTACCGGGCCCTGTAAGCCGGATAAGCGCAGCGCCATCCGGCACAACGTTATTCGTCTTCCAGTAGTGCTTCGTACGCGGTTGCATCCAGCAGCGCGGCAACTTGCGATTCGTCGCTGGCTTTGATCTTGAAGATCCAGCCGCCTTCATACGGCTCGCTGTTGACCAGCTCTGGCGAATCGCTCAGCGCGTCGTTGACCGCAACAATCTCGCCGCTGACAGGTGCATAGATGTCAGACGCCGCTTTTACGGACTCCGCCACGGCGCAGTCGTCGCCCGCGCTAACGGTCGTGCCCACGTCAGGCAGGTCAACAAACACCATGTCGCCCAGCAGCTCCTGCGCGTGCTCGGTGATCCCTACGGTGTAAGTGCCGTCCGCCTCTTTGCGCAGCCACTCGTGTTCTTTGCTGTATTTCAGTTCTGCTGGCACATTGCTCATTGAAGTTCTCCTGATAAAAATAGTTAGGCGACCGGCTTACCGGCGCGAACAAAAATCGGTTTGGTCACGTGGACCGGCATTTCGCGGTTGCGGATTTGCACTACCGCCGTGTCGCCAATGCCCGCCGGCACGCGAGCCAGTGCAATACTGTAGCCCAGCGTCGGGGAGAAGGTACCGCTGGTGATCACGCCTTCGCGATGATTGCCGTCAGCATCGGTAAAGCGCACCGGCAGCTCGCCGCGCAGCACGCCTTTTTCCTTCATCACCAGGCCAACCAGCTGTTCGGTACCCTTCTCGCGCTGCATCTCCAGCGCTTCACGGCCAATAAAATCACGGTCAGCCGGTTCCCACGCGATGGTCCAGCCCATGTTGGCCGCCAGCGGAGAGACGCCTTCATCCATTTCCTGACCGTAGAGGTTCATGCCCGCTTCCAGACGCAGCGTATCGCGCGCGCCCAGACCCGCAGGCTTCACGCCCGCCTCTACCAGGGCACGCCAGAAATCGGCAGCTTTCTCGTTCGGCATCGCAATTTCGTAACCCGCTTCACCGGTATAGCCGGTGGTGGCAATAAACAGATCCCCCGCCTGCACGCCGAAGAACGGCTTCATGCCTTCGGTGGCGGTGCGCTGCTCGTCGCTGAACAGAGACGCGGCTTTTGCCTGCGCGTTCGGCCCCTGCACGGCGATCAGCGACAGATCGTCACGGACGGTGATGTCGATGGCATAAGGTTCGGCGTGTTGGGTGATCCAGGAGAGGTCTTTTTCGCGGGTGGCGGAGTTTACAACGAGGCGGAAGAAATCTTCGGTGAAGTAGTAGACGATAAGGTCATCAATCACGCCGCCCGAGGCATTCAGCATGCCGGTATAGAGCGCTTTGCCCGGCGTCTTCAGTTTGGCGACGTCGTTTGCCAGCAGATAACGCAAAAACTCCCGGGTGCGGCTACCGTGCAGATCGACAATCGTCATGTGGGACACGTCGAACATACCGGCATCGGTGCGCACCGCGTGGTGCTCATCAATCTGCGAGCCGTAGTGCAGCGGCATCATCCAGCCATGGAAGTCCACCATGCGGGCGCCGCATAACACGTGTTGTTCGTACAAAGGAGTCTGTTGAGCCATCTTGTCCTCGTTGAAAAATTCACCGTGAAACCCGGTATCGGCCTCGTTCGCGAATGCCGACGCAAACGTTCTCTTTTACCTGAACTTACCACCGAAACCGGCGGTTAACCATAAGGTAAAACGGGTCATCACATTAGCTTATGACCAAAAAACGCTGAAAAGCCTACAGAGTTATTCACTGGAAAAATGCGATTAACCCCGCACAAAATTAACAATGATCTAACAGGATTTAGCACATGGTGATATTTCGTGCGGAAAAACGGGCCGAATTTCCGTCACGTAAAAATCACGACATGAGAATAACTAATGCGAAAAATGGCGTGGAATTAGAATATTTCAAACGAGGGGATTTCCCCGACGCAGAGGCCGGGAAAATAAAGTGTGACGGGGATCGAGGTTAGCGTAACCAGTCGGGAAGATCGTTAAGACCCATTGCCTGACGAAGAAGTTGAGGTTTGACGCCGGGAAGGGTGTCGGCCAGCTTGAGGCCGATATCGCGCAGCAGTTTTTTCGCCGGATTTGCCCCGGCAAACAGCTCGCGGAAGCCCTGCATTCCTGCCAGCATCATCGCCGCACTGTGCTTGCGGCTGCGCTCGTAGCGACGCAGATACAGATGCTGGCCGATATCTTTACCTTCACGGTGCAGGCGACGCAGTTCTTCCACCAGTTCCGCCGCGTCCATAAAGCCGAGGTTAACGCCCTGCCCGGCCAGCGGATGAATGGTATGGGCCGCATCCCCCACCAGCGCCAGACGGTGCGCGGCGAACTGACGCGCGTAGCGGCCGGTTAACGGGAATACCAGCCGCTCGCTTTCAAGCGTGCACAAGCCAAGGCGGTTATCAAACGCCACGCACAGCGCCTGGTTAAAGGCCTCCGGCGTCGCATCCTGCATCTGCTGCGCTTTCTCCGGCACCAGGGACCAGACAATCGAGCACAGGTGCGGATCGGCAAGCGGCAGGAACGCCAGTATGCCGTCGTTGTGGAAAATCTGCCGCGCAATGCCGCCGTGCGGCTCTTCGGTGCGGATCGTTGCTACCATCGCATGATGGCGGTAATCCCAGTACGTCAGCGGGATATCGGCCTTGTTGCGCAGCCAGGAGTTAGCGCCGTCGGCACCGACCACCAGACGCGCGGTCAGCATGTCGCCGCTTTGCAGGGTGATAAACGCCTCGTTTTCGCCCCATGCCACCTGCTGGATCTGCGCAGGCGCAATTAGCGTCACGTCGCTGCACTGCTCTGCTTTCTGCCACAGCGCGTGGTGGATCACCGCATTCTCTATGATATGCCCCAGATGGCTATAGCCCATGCTTTCATCATCAAAGGCAATATGGCCAAAGCTGTCTTTGTCCCACACTTCCATTCCGTGATAGCAGCTGGCGCGCTGGGCGACGATATCTGACCAGACGCCGAGACGCGTCAAAAGCTTTTCGCTGGCCGCGTTAATCGCCGACACGCGGAGTTCCGGCGGGGCATCTGATGCGACAGGCTGGGGCTGCTTTTGCTCCAGCACGGCCACGCGCAGGCCGCTGCCCTGTAATCCACAGGCCAGCGCCAGCCCAACCATTCCGCCGCCAACGATGGCAACATCAACATTTTGCACAGTGATAACTCCTTAACGCGCGACCCAACCCAGGGTCCGCTGCGCCAGCACGTCACGTGCCGGAATGAACAGTTCCATCGCCATCAGCCCGAGGTTGCGGCCAACAACCAGCGGCGCCCAGCGATTGGCAAAGAGATGGACTAAACCATCGGTGACGCCAATTGTCGCCTCTTTATCGGCCTGACGTCGCGTCTGGTAATGGCTTAGCACCGGGTAAGCGCCACAGTCTTTTTGTTCGCTCCACGCCTGCGAAAGCGTTTCGGCCAGGCTCATCACATCCCGCAGGCCAAGGTTAAAGCCCTGACCGGCGATGGGGTGGAGGGTTTGCGCCGCGTTGCCGACCAGCGCCACGCGGTGAGAAACAGACTGTGATGCCGTGGTTAACGACAGTGGATAGACCGCACGTTTCCCGGCATGGGTAATACGCCCCAGCCGCCAGCCAAAGGCTTTCTGCAGCTCGGTACAAAAACGTTCGTCGGACCAGGATTTAACCTCTTCGGCCTTTTCCTGCGGGTGGCACCAGACCAGCGAGCAGCGCCCGCCCGTCATCGGCAGCATCGCCAGCGGGCCGTGCTGGGTGAAGCGCTCAAACGCCCGGCCGTTGTGTTCTGCTGCGGTCGAGACGTTCGCGATGACCGCGACCTGCCCGTAAGGCTGCTGCCGCCACTCTACGCCGCACTGGGTGCCGAGCGCCGAGCGCGACCCGTCAGCCGCCACCAGAAGCTGTCCGTCAAGCACGGTGCCATTGTTCAGCGTTACGCTGACCGCGTCTTCACTGCGGGTGAAACTGGCAACGCGTGCCGGGCAGTGCAACGTGACGCCCGGCGCGTCCTGTAACAGGCGGAACAGGCGCAGGCCAATATCGTGCAGTTCAACGACCTGACCCAGCGCGTCAATACGGTAATCATGGGCATCCAGCGTCACAAACCCGGCATGACCGCGATCGCTCACGTGCACGGTATTAATGGCGGTAGCGCAGTCGGCGATGGCCTGCCAGATGCCAATGCGGGATAGCTGCTGGCAGGTGCCCTGCGCCAGGGCAATGGCGCGGGAATCAAACCCAGGGTGATTCTTCGCCTGCGGCGCGACGGCTTCAACCAGATGCACCGGAAGCTGCCCCTTCGTCAAATGCGAGATGGCTAACGCCAGCGTGGCGCCAGTCATGCCGCCGCCAACGATAATCACGCTCATACGCGCGCCGCTGCCATCAGCGCCTCGATATCGTCCGCTTTTTTCACCACGCTCGCGGTCAGGTTTTCGTTGCCGGTTTCGGTGATGACGATGTCGTCTTCAATACGAATGCCAATTCCGCGGTATTCCTCTGGCACGTCGGCATCCGGCGCGATGTACAGGCCCGGCTCGACGGTCAGCACCATGCCCGGTTCAAGCACGCGCGAACGTTCAGGGCCGTACGCGCCCACGTCGTGCACGTCCAGCCCCAGCCAGTGGCTCAGGCCGTGCATAAAGTACGGGCGGTGAGCATTCTCGGTAATCAGGGTATCGACATCCCCTTTGAGGATCCCAAGCTTAACCAGCCCGGTAATCATGATGCGCACCACCTCACCGGTCACCTCCTGAATGGAGGTGCCCGGGCGATACAGCTTCAGCGCCGTCTCGAGTGATTCGAGAACGATGTCATAAATCGCCCGCTGCGCTGGCGAAAACTTGCCGTTCACCGGGAAGGTACGCGTGATGTCGCCCGCGTAGCCCTGATATTCGCAACCGGCGTCAATCAGCACCAGATCGCCGTCGCGCAGCGCGCTTTCGTTTTCGGTGTAGTGCAGAATGCAGCCGTTTTCCCCGCCGCCAACGATGGTGTTGTAGGAGGGATAACGCGCGCCGTGGCGGTTAAATTCGTGGTGAATTTCGCCTTCCAGCTGGTATTCAAACATTCCGGGACGACATTTTTCCATCGCGCGGGTGTGCGCCAGGGCGCTGATTTCGCCCGCACGGCGCAGCACGTTCAGCTCTTCTTCAGATTTGAACAGACGCATCTCGTGCACCACCGGACGCCAGTCCGTGAGGGTTGCGGGCGCGGACAGGTTCTGCCGCGAGCCTTTACGCAGTTTTTCCAGCGCGTTGAAAACAATCTCATCGGCGTAGGCGTATTCGCCCTGCGCGTGGTAGAGCACGTCGAGGCCATTAAGCAGCTGATAGAGCTGCTGGTTGATTTCGCTAAACGCCAGAGCGCGGTCAACGCCCAGCTTTTCCGGGGCGGCCTCTTGCCCTAAGCGGCGGCCAAACCAGATCTCAGCGGTTAAGTCTCGTACGCGGTTGAAAATCACGCTGTGGTTGTGGGTGTCATTGCTCTTAATCAGCACCAGCACCGCTTCCGGCTCGTTGAAGCCGGTGAAGTACCAGAAATCGCTGCTCTGGCGATAGGGGTATTCGCTGTCGGCGCTGCGCGTCACTTCCGGCGCGGCAAAAATTAGCGCCGCGCTTCCCGGCTGCATGTTTGCCAGCAGCGCCTGACGACGGCGCAAATACTCTTGTTGCGAGATAACCATGACACCCTCCTGTGCGTTATTTTTCTTAATGTAAGGTTGGCTTGCGAACTTCCGGCGCGGTCGGCTGCGAGCGCGTAAAGTTGTCGTGGCACAGCAGCGCCGCCACGCGCACGTACTCGATGATCTCTTCGAGAGACATTTCCAGCTCTTCCTGATCTTCCTCTTCATCGTAACCAAGCTGGGCGATGTTGCGCAGATCGTCAATCGCTTCACCCGCTTCGCCGGTTACTTTATCAAGCTTAGGCTGGGTGACGCCCAGGCCAAGCAGATAGTGGTTTACCCACCCCGCGAGCGCATCGGCGCGATCGAAGACGCTGACATCGTCGCCTTCAGGCAGATAAAGCTGAAAAAGGAAGCCATCGTCTTCCAGCGAATCGCTGGTTGCCGCGTGCATTTTTCGCAGCGCTTCCGCCAGTTCGTGGCCAAACGCCAGCCCTTCGTTGGTGAGGTCGTGGATCAGCGGCTGCCATGAGCTGTCGCTGTTTCCGCCGCACAGTATGCCGCTGATCAGACCGTGCATTTCGGCAGGGGTAAGACCGACGCCCTGCTGGTTCAGTAACTGGTTTAAATCCTTGTAACCAGGCATTTCGTTCTGTATAGACATACGCATTCGTCATCAAAGGGAGGATATTCATGATATGCTACCACTTTGGACCCTGGTGATACCAGAAAAGGGCTTGTATCTTCACATCAGGGTAGCTATAGTGTCGCCCCTTCGCAGCCCCCGGGGCAGTAAGCGAAGGCAGCGCAGTCAATCAGCAGGAAGGTGGCATGTCTGCACAACCCGTCGATCTCCAGATTTTTGGCCGTTCACTGCGAGTGAATTGTCCACCTGAACAAAGGGATGCTTTGAATCAGGCTGCGGACGATTTGAATCAGCGGTTGCAAGATCTAAAAGAACGCACTAGAGTCACAAATACTGAGCAGCTGGTTTTCATCGCCGCGTTGAACATCAGCTATGAACTGACTCAGGAAAAAGCGAAGACCCGCGATTACGCGGCTAGCATGGAGCAGCGCATTAAAATGCTCCAGCAGACCATTGAACAGGCGTTGCTTGATCAAGGTCGCAATCCCGAAAGACCGGGACCAAAGTTTGAATAACACTTCGCAGTTGACTATGGTAGAGTAACTGTGAAGACAAAATTTCTCTGAGATGTTTGCAAGCGGGCCAGTCCCCTGAGCCGATATTTCATACCACAAGAATGTGGCGCTCCATGGTTGGTGAGCATGCTCGGTTCGTCCGAGAAGCCTTAAAACTATGACGACACATTCACCTTGAACCAAGGGTTCAAGGGTTACAGCCTGCGGCGGCATCTCGGAGATTCCCTCTCTCTTCTTCTACCGACTACCATGACTCAATTCCCTGAAGTTTCTGCTTCGCGCCAGGACATCCGTCAGCTCATTCGCCAGCGTCGTCGCGCCCTTACGTCCGAACAACAAGCACACTTTGCGCAGCAGGCCGCTGCCCGCATGATGGCCTATCCGCCCGTGGTGATGGCAAACACCGTCGCGCTGTTTCTCTCGTTTGACGGCGAACTGGACACCCAGCCGCTTATCGACCAGCTCTGGCGCGCCGGGAAAAAAGTTTACCTGCCGGTACTGCATCAGTTCAGCCGGGGCAATCTGCTGTTTCTGCACTACCATCCGCACAGCGAGCTGGTGGTGAATCGTCTGAAAATCACCGAGCCGAAACTCGACGTGCGCGACGTATTACCGCTGTCCGAGCTGGACGTGCTGATTACGCCGCTGGTGGCGTTTGATGAGCAGGGACAGCGCTTAGGCATGGGCGGGGGGTTCTATGACCGAACGCTGCAAAACTGGCAGCAGTACAGGCTGCAGCCGGTAGGCTACGCGCATGATTGTCAGTGCGTGGAGGCGTTGCCGGTGGAGAAATGGGATATTCCGCTGCCTGCGGTGGTAACGCCAGGTAAAACGTGGCTTTGGTAGCATAAAGCCGGGTGGCGCTTACGCTTACCCGGCCTACAAAAGCTCAACGTAGGTCGGGTAAGGCGTAGCCGCCACCCGACACCACAGACCGCACCATCAGTACAGCAGGCGCGCGCGAATCGTTCCCGGTATGGCCTTCATGCTCTGCAGCGCTTTCTCAGCAACATCTTCATCGGCTTCAATATCGATAACCACATAACCCATCTGCGAGTTGGTTTGCAGATACTGGGCGGCAATGTTAACGCTCTGCTCGGCAAAAATCTGGTTGATGGCGGTCAGCACGCCAGGACGGTTTTCGTGGATGTGCAGCAGACGACGACCGCCGTGCAGCGGCAGAGATACTTCCGGGAAGTTCACCGCAGAGAGCGTTGAACCGTTGTCGGAATATTTGCTCAGCTTACCCGCCACTTCCAGACCGATATTCTCCTGCGCTTCCTGAGTAGAACCGCCGATGTGCGGCGTCAGGATCACGTTGTCGAATTCGCACAGCGGAGAGTTAAACGGATCGCTGTTGGTGGCCGGTTCCGTCGGGAACACGTCGATGGCCGCCCCCGCCAGATGCTTACGCTTCAGCGCATCGCACAGCGCAGGGATATCGACCACCGTACCACGCGCGGCGTTGATCAGCAGAGATCCCGGCTTCATCAGCGCCAGCTCTTCCGCGCCCATCATGTTTTTGGTGGAGGCGTTTTCCGGCACGTGCAGGCTGACCACGTCGCTCATGTTCAGCAAGTCAGAAAGATGCTGTACCTGCGTCGCGTTACCCAGCGGCAGCTTGCTTTCGATATCGTAGAAGTAGACGTGCATCCCCAGCGATTCCGCCAGGATCCCCAGTTGGGTACCGATGTGGCCGTAGCCGATGATACCCAGCTTTTTCCCACGAGCTTCGTATGAGCCCGCGGCCAGTTTGTTCCACACGCCACGGTGCGCTTTGGCGTTAGCTTCCGGGATACCGCGCAGCAGCAGCAGCAGCTCGCCAATTACCAGCTCCGCCACGGAACGGGTGTTAGAGAACGGGGCGTTAAAGACCGGGATACCGCGTTTTGCGGCAGCGTTCAGGTCGACCTGGTTGGTGCCGATGCAGAAACAGCCAATAGCAACCAGCTTTTCTGCCGCGGCAATCACGTCTTCAGTCAGGTGGGTACGGGATCGCAGGCCAATGAAGTGGGCATCACGGATGGCGGCTTTCAGCTCTTCCGTGTCCAGCGCGCCTTTGTGAAATTCGATGTTGGTGTAACCCGCCGCACGAAGGCTATCAAGCGCTTTCTGATGCACGCCCTCGACCAGCAGGAATTTAATCTTGTCTTTCTCCAGTGATACCTTTGCCATTTCCCCGACCCTGTTTTTATCTGAACTGATGTTGTGCTGGATTGAAATCCGCTGTAGCCAACATATCAAAAAAAACTATTGCAGCAATATGAACGTTTGCGTCGGCACTCTGAAGAAAAGTCATACAGGGCAAAATGACAGAGTAAAATGCTGAGGAAATTTACAAACGTGGCAGGATCGGCAAAAGAGGCGGAAAAGCGTGACACAAGTCACCAAATTTAGCTTTTCAAAAATTTTTTAGCGGGGGGAGCACTCCCCCCGTCAGATCATTTTACGATGGTTTTCACACCGTCAGCCGTACCGATCAGCGCCACATCCGCGCCGCGGTTGGCAAATAACCCTACGGTGACGACGCCTGGAATGCCGTTGATGGCGTTTTCCAGCGCAATCGCGTCGAGAATCTCCAGACCGTGAACATCGAGGATGACGTTACCGTTGTCGGTGACCACGCCCTGACGGTATTCCGGACGGCCACCCAGCTTCACCAGCTGACGGGCAACCGCACTGCGCGCCATCGGGATCACTTCAACCGGCAGCGGGAAATTACCCAGAATGTCGACCTGCTTGGAGGCATCCGCGATGCAGATGAACTTGTCCGCCACGGAGGCGATGATCTTTTCACGGGTCAGCGCCGCGCCGCCGCCTTTGATCATCTGCATATGGCCGTTGATTTCATCCGCGCCATCAACGTAAATGCCCAGACGATCCACTTCGTTGAGATCGAAAACGGTAATGCCGAGGCTTTTCAGCTTTTCCGTGGACGCATCGGAGCTGGAAACCGCGCCCTCGATCTGCCCCTTCATCGTGCCCAGTGCATCGATAAAGTGCGCCGCCGTTGACCCCGTACCAACACCGACAATGGTCCCTGGCTGTACGTACTGGAGAGCGGCCCATCCTACTGCTTTTTTCAGTTCATCCTGCGTCATGATCGTTTTGCCTGTGGTGTGAAAACTCAGGGCGCATTATAGAACACGTCGAATGGATTTCGTCTGCCAGGAAGGGAAAATTGTGTCATAGTGCAGATTAAGCAAAATTTAGGAGCCAGCCAGAGCAATGAAACGTCCGGACTACAGAACACTACAGGCACTTGATGCAGTTATTCGTGAACGCGGCTTTGAGCGCGCAGCGCAAAAGCTGTGCATCACCCAGTCCGCCGTATCACAGCGTATCAAACAGCTTGAAAACATGTTCGGGCAGCCGCTGCTGGTGCGTACCGTACCGCCGCGCCCAACGGAGCAAGGGCAAAAGCTTCTCGCCCTGCTGCGTCAGGTTGAACTGCTGGAAGACGAGTGGCTGGGTGACGAACAAACGGGTTCCACGCCGCTGCTGCTCTCGCTGGCGGTGAACGCCGACAGTCTGGCGACCTGGCTGCTGCCGGCCCTTGCGCCGGTGCTGGCCGACTCCCCTATCCGCCTGAATCTTCAGGTCGAAGATGAAACCCGCACCCAGGAGCGCCTGCGTCGCGGCGAAGTGGTTGGGGCGGTCAGTATCCAGCCTCAGGCCCTGCCAAGCTGTCTTGTCGATCAGCTGGGCGCGCTCGACTACCTGTTTGTCGGTTCAAAAGCCTTTGCGGAGCGCTACTTCCCGAATGGCGTCACCCGCGCCGCGCTGCTGAAGGCGCCTGCCGTGGCGTTCGACCATCTGGACGATATGCACCAGGCGTTTTTGCAGCAAAACTTCGACCTGCCGCCGGGCAGCGTGCCGTGTCATATCGTTAACTCGTCCGAAGCTTTCGTGCAGCTGGCGCGTCAGGGCACCACCTGCTGCATGATCCCGCATTTACAGATTGAGAAAGAGTTGAAAAGCGGTGAGTTGATTGACCTGACGCCGGGGCTGTATCAGCGCCGGATGCTTTACTGGCACCGTTTTGCGCCAGAAAGCCGCATGATGCGCAACGTGACTGATGCGCTGCTGGCGTTTGGACATAAGGTGTTGAGACAGGATTAAAATGAAAAGCCGGGTGGCGGCTACGCCTTACCCGGCCTATTGATTATTGTGCAGGTTTCGGCTGTGCTGCAACGGGTTCCAGCTGGAACACCACATCAACCTGATCGTCGAACTGAATCGTTGGCTGCTCGTAGGTTTCCTGAGCAGAAACCGGCGCGGCGTCCGCCTTCATCATCCGAACCATCGGGCTTGGCTGGTAGTTAGAGACGTGGTAACGCACGCTGTATACCGGGCCAAGCTTGCTCTTGAAGCCAGACGCCAGCTGTTCCGCCTGATGAATGGCATCATCAATTGCCGCTTTACGCGCTTCGTCTTTGTATTTCTCCGGTTGCGCAACGCCCAGCGACACGGAACGGATTTCGTTCAGGCCGGCCTTCAGCGCGCCGTCCAGCAGAGAGTTCAGCTTGTCCAGCTGACGCACGGTCACTTCCACAGTGCGCACGGCGCGATAGCCTTTCAGGATACTTTTGCCGTTCTGGTAGTCGTAATCGGGCTGGGTACGCAGGTTCGCAGAGCTGATGTCTTTTTTAGCAACACCGTTCTGTTCCAGGAAAGAGAGATATTGCGCAACACGATCGTCTGCCTGTTTTTTGGCGGAAGCGGCATCTTTCGCCGCCACATTCACTTCAATTGCCAGGGTTGCAACATCCGGTACCGCGTCCACGCTTGCGGTGCCTGACGTGACGATGTGCGGGCCATCCGGCAGTTCACTTGCCTGCGCCGACACCGCACCGAAACTTACTAATGCCGCGAGGGCCATCACTTTAAACTTCACTGTCATTCCTCCATGTTGCGAAGAGTGCCCTAACAACAGGGCTCATGCCAGCAAGCTTAGCGGGTCTTGCTCAGTTGTCCATAAGACAAGGATTAGTTGAACAATTCCTGGACGTGGTGAATGCCCTCTTTTGCCAGCTGAAAAGCAATAAACCACATCACCAGCCCCACCAGGGTATTAATAATGCGCTGGGCTTTGGCAGTCCGCAGACGAGGCGCCAGCCATGCCGCCAGAATTGCGAGACCGAAGAACCAGAGGAAAGAGGCGCTGACCGTGCCGAGCGCAAACCAGCGTTTCGGCTCAACGTCCAGCTGTCCGCCCAGGCTGCCCAGCACTACGAAGGTATCGAGATAAACGTGCGGGTTAAGCCAGGTGACCGCCAGCATGGTGACGATAATCTTCCAGCGGCCCTGCTTCATCACTTCGGCGCTTGCCAGCTCAATGTTGCTGCTCATCGCCGTTTTCAGGGCACCGAATCCGTACCACAGCAGAAACGCCACGCCGCCCCAGGTCACCAGCGCCAGCAGCCAGGGGGACTGCATCAGCAGCGCGCTGCCGCCAAAAATGCCGGCGCAAATCAGCAGCAGATCGCTCACCGCGCACAGCAGGGCAATCATCAGATGATACTGGCGACGAATGCCCTGATTCATCACGAAGGCGTTTTGCGGGCCGAGCGGAAGGATCATGGCCGCACCTAAGGCAAGCCCTTGAAAATAATAAGATAGCATGACGATTTTCTCGCAGTGTTGTTCTGAAGGCTGACTATACTGCGCGAATCACATTAGAGGAAATGGATAATATTAATTGGGTATTAGCGGAGCTTATAAAAGTTAAACCCGGTGGCGCGAGCGCTTACCGGGCCTACGGGTGACGTTATTCTGCTTCTTTGACTTTTTTGACGTTTACGTCCATCTGCGGGTAAGGGAAGCTGATGCCGTTGGCGTCGAAATCGCGCTTGATGCGCTCCAGCACATCCCAGTAAACGTTTTGCAGATCGCTGCTTTTGCTCCAGATACGCACCACGAAGTTAATAGAGGAAGCACCCAGTTCGTTCAGGCGAACCGTCTGCTCGCGGTCCTTCAGAATGCGGTCGTCAGAGGCGATGATATTTGCGATCAGCGACTTCACCTGATCGATATCGGAATCATACGCCACGCTGATGATGAGCTCGTTACGACGCACCGGCTCGCGGGAGAAGTTAATGATATTGCCCGCAATGATTTTCCCGTTCGGTACCACCACAATACGACCATCGACGGTACGCAGGGTGGTAGAGAAAATCTGTACCTGCAACACGGTACCGGCGATGCCGCCAAGGTCAACATACTCACCGGAACGGAACGGACGGAAAGTCACCAGCAGTACGCCCGCCGCCAGGTTTGAAAGCGAGCCCTGCAGTGCCAGACCAATAGCCAGACCGGCGGCACCAAGAACGGCAATCACGGAGGCGGTTTGCACCCCAACACGGCCCAGAGCGGCAATCAGCGTGAAGGCGATAATGCCGTAGCGCACCAGTGCGGAGAGGAAGTCAGCCACCGTGGCGTCAATGTGTCGTGCGACCATCACACGGTTGACGGCGTTCGACACGATACGCGCCACGATCATCCCGACGATGATGATGGCAATCGCCGCGACAATGTTCACGGCATAGCTCAGCAGCAGGGCCTGGTTGCGCACCAGCCAGTTACCGGCGTTATTGATGCTGTCTACAACATCGAGTTGTTCCATTTATTCTTCCTTTTGTTAAACCAAAACACAAAATCCATCCCCCATGGAGACAGGCAGGTCAGTAAAGGGTAAACAAAAAGCACCGGCTTTGCCAAACAGATCACAAAAACAGGTATTGCAGGATATTGAAAAAGCATAAAAAAAGGCCCGCATTTGCGGGCCTTCTGATGCTGTCAGCAGCTTAAATTACAGAACGTCGATCGCGTTCAGTTCTTTGAAAGCCTGCTCCAGACGGGTCACCATGGACGTCTGAGCAGCGCGCAGCCATACGCGTGGATCGTAGTATTTCTTGTTCGGCTGGTCTTCGCCTTTCGGGTTGCCCAGCTGGCCCTGCAGGTAAGCTTCGTTCGCTTTGTAGTACTGCAGAATACCGTCCCAGGTTGCCCACTGGGTGTCGGTATCGATGTTCATTTTCACTACGCCGTAGCTTACGGAGTCTTTGATTTCCTGAGCAGAAGAACCGGAACCGCCGTGGAAGACGAAGTTCAGGCTGTTGTGCGGCAGGTTGTGTTTCTTGGACACGTATTCCTGAGAATCGCGCAGGATGGTCGGGGTCAGAACCACGTTACCAGGCTTATAAACGCCGTGCACGTTACCGAAGGACGCTGCAATGGTGAAGCGTGGGCTGATTTTGCTCAGCTCGGTGTAAGCGTAATCAACGTCTTCTGGCTGGGTGTACAGGGCAGAAGCGTCCATGTGGCTGTTGTCCACGCCGTCTTCTTCACCACCGGTGCAACCCAGTTCGATTTCCAGGGTCATGTCCATTTTGGCCATGCGCGCCAGGTACTTAGAGCAGATTTCGATGTTTTCGTGCAGTGACTCTTCAGACAGGTCGATCATATGAGAAGAGAACAGTGGCTTACCGGTTGCCGCGAAGTGTTTTTCACCCGCGTCCAGCAGACCGTCGATCCACGGCAGCAGTTTCTTCGCGCAGTGGTCAGTGTGCAGGATAACTGGAACACCGTAGTGTTCAGCCATCTGGTGAACGTGGTGCGCACCAGAGATAGCACCCAGGATAGCAGCACCCTGAGGAATGTCAGTTTTCACGCCTTTACCTGCGATGAACGCAGCGCCGCCGTTAGAGAACTGAACGATAACCGGTGCTTTAACTTTTGCAGCGGTTTCCAGTACGGCGTTGATGGAGTCGGTACCTACGCAGTTAACTGCTGGCAGAGCGAAGTTGTTTTCTTTAGCTACCTGGAACACTTTCTGTACGTCATCACCAGTGATAACGCCAGGTTTTACGAAATCAAAAATTTTAGACATGTTGCTTAGTCCTGTATCTTCGGCCGTTAGAAAAGGTGCGAGCTTTTAAAAGCGCGCTGAAAATTGGGCAGGTTTCCCTGCCCTTGAATGGCTTACTTCTTAGCGCGCTCTTCGAGCATTGCTACTGCTGGCAGTACTTTGCCTTCCACGAATTCGAGGAATGCGCCGCCACCAGTGGAGATGTAGGAGATCTTGTCAGCGATACCGAACAGGTCGATTGCTGCCAGGGTGTCACCACCGCCTGCGATAGAGAACGCTTCGCTGTCTGCGATTGCGTTAGCCACGATTTCAGTCCCTTTGCGGAAGTTCGGGAATTCGAACACGCCAACAGGACCGTTCCACAGGATAGTTTTTGCGTTTTTCAGGATTTCAGCCAGTTTCTGTGCAGAAACGTCGCCCAGGTCCAGAATCTGCTCTTCGTCTTTGATGTCGTTTACAGATTTCAGGGTCGCGGTTGCGGTTTCGGAGAACTCGGTCGCCACGCGAACGTCAGTTGGAACCGGGATATCACAGGTACCCAGCAGGCGTTTGGCTTCGTCAACCAGGTCTGCTTCGTACAGGGATTTACCCACGTTGTGGCCCTGAGCGGCAACGAAGGTGTTCGCGATACCACCGCCAACGATCAGCTGGTCAGCGATTTTAGACAGGGAATCCAGAACGGTCAGTTTGGTAGACACTTTAGAACCACCAACGATAGCGACCATTGGGCGAGCAGGTTCTTTCAGTGCTTTACCCAGTGCTTCCAGTTCGTCAGCCAGCAGAGGACCCGCACACGCGACGTCTGCGAATTTACCGATGCCGTGGGTAGATGCCTGCGCACGGTGCGCAGTACCGAATGCATCCATCACGAATACGTCGCACAGTGCAGCGTATTTTTTGGACAGGGTTTCGTCGTCTTTCTTTTCGCCTTTGTTGAAGCGAACGTTTTCCAGAACAACCAGCTCACCTTCGGCAACGTCTACGCCGTCCAGGTAATCTTTCACCAGGCGAACCGGGTTGGACAGTTTGTCTTTCAGGTAATTAACAACCGGCAGCAGAGAGAACTCTTCGTTGTACTCGCCTTCAGTTGGACGGCCCAGGTGGGAGGTGACCATCACTTTAGCGCCCTGCTTCAGAGCCAGTTCAATGGTTGGCAGAGATGCACGGATACGCGCGTCGCTGGTCACTTTGCCATCTTTAACCGGTACGTTCAGATCGGCACGGATGAAAACGCGTTTACCTGCCAGATCCAGATCGGTCATCTTAATTACAGACATGGTGAATCCTCTCGTTGATTCTTAAAGTTTTGCAAGCGCAAGGTGCGCTCTACCTGAAACCTTTTGCGGCCATGGCTAACGTGGTGTCGAGCATTCGGTTAGCAAAGCCCCATTCGTTATCACACCAGACCAGCGTCTTGATAAGGTGCGCACCACTGACTCGCGTCTGCGTGCCATCCACGATGGCGCTGTGCGGGTCGTGGTTAAAATCTACTGAGACCAACGGTAATTCCGTATAGTCAACTATACCATGAAATGCTCCCTGTGCCGCTTTTTGCAGCAACAGGTTGACTTCACAGGCTTTTACCGGTTTTTTCACCGTCACGCTGAGGTCGATTGCGGTGACGTTTATCGTCGGAACACGCACGGCAATCGCTTCGAAACGGTCATTAAACTGCGGGAAAATTCGGGTGATCCCTGCAGCCAGTTTCGTGTCCACCGGGATGATTGACTGGCTCGCCGCGCGAGTGCGTCGTAAATCCGGGTGATAGGCGTCGATAACCTGCTGATCGTGCATGGCGGAGTGAATCGTGGTTACGGTGCCGGATTCAATGCCATACGCATCGTCTAACAGTTTGATGACCGGAATAATGCAGTTGGTGGTGCAGGAGGCGTTGGAAACAATGCGGTGCTCGGCTTGCAGCTCATGCTGGTTGACGCCAAACACGACGGTCGCGTCGAGGTCGTTACTTCCGGGATGAGAAAACAGGACTTTTTTCGCGCCTGCTGTCAGATGCGCTTCGCCGTGTTCGCGGTTGCCATACACACCGGTACAGTCAAGCACGACATCTACACCCAGTTCACGCCAGGGTAGCCCGGAAATGCTGTTCTCATGCAGCACACGAATAGCGTCATCACCCACAAAAAGCTGATCTCTTTCCTGGCGCACATCCCAGGCGAAGCGTCCGTGGCTGGTGTCATACTTCAATAAATGCGCCATGCCAGCAGCATCCGCCAGTTCATTGATTGCCACCACGGTGATTTCCGCCCGACGTCCGGATTCATACAAAGCACGAACCACATTACGCCCGATGCGACCGAAGCCATTAATCGCTACGCGTACGGTCATAGATCTCCTGCAAAGCAATCCCTGAGTTTGAGGTGGCTGAAAGAGTAATCCAGCGACGCCCGAAGGGGAATCTTTGCTATCACAAACTGCGATTGATTGGTCAATTGTCGAACATTTAATCGACTGAAACGCTTCAGCAAGAATAAGCGAATCGGGGAATAAAAGGAATGTCTGTCCAGATGAATAAGCGAGCTATATGACTTGCGTCACATTTTCATTCGAATAATGACGCAAAAAAAGCCGGGTAAGCGCTAGCGCTTACCCGGCCTACTTTTGAGCCATTTGTAGGCCCGGTCAGCGTAAGCGCCACCGGGCAAAACGGCGATTACAGCAATTCTTTCGCCTTAGCGACAACGTTCTCAACGGTGAAGCCGAACTCTTCGAACAGCTGTTCTGCCGGAGCAGACTCACCGAAGGTGGTCATACCGACGATAGCGCCGTTCAGACCCACGTATTTGAACCAGTAGTCAGCAATACCCGCTTCCACCGCCACGCGAGCGGAAACCGCTTTAGGCAGTACGGATTCACGGTAAGCCGCATCCTGCTTGTCGAACGCATCGGTAGACGGCATGGAGACCACACGCGCCTTCACGCCTTCGGCAGTCAGGTTTTCCCATGCTGCTACAGCCAGTTCAACTTCAGAACCGGTCGCGATAAAGATCAGCTCAGGCTGGCCTGCGCAATCTTTCAGCACGTAGCCACCGCGGGCGATGTTTGCCAGCTGCTCAGGGGTACGCTCCTGCTGCGCCAGGTTCTGACGGGAGAGGATCAGCGCGGTCGGGCCGTCCTGACGCTCAACGCCGTATTTCCACGCCACCGCAGATTCAACCTGGTCACATGGACGCCATGTGCTCATGTTCGGGGTTACGCGCAGGGAAGCTACCTGCTCTACCGGCTGGTGAGTTGGACCATCTTCGCCCAGACCGATGGAGTCATGGGTGTAGACCATCACCTGACGCTGTTTCATCAGCGCAGCCATACGCACGGCGTTACGTGCATATTCCACGAACATCAGGAAGGTAGAGGTGTATGGCAGGAAACCACCGTGCAGAGCGATACCGTTCGCGATAGCGGTCATACCAAACTCACGTACACCGTAATGGATGTAGTTACCGGCACTGTCTTCGTTGATTGGCTTAGAACCAGACCACAGGGTCAGGTTAGAAGGCGCCAGGTCAGCGGAGCCGCCCAGGAATTCCGGAAGCAGCGGACCGAACGCTTCAATCGCATTCTGAGATGCTTTACGGCTGGCGATTTTAGACGGGTTCGCCTGCAGCTTCGCGATGAATTCGTTGGCTTTCGCGTCGAAGTCAGACGGCATATCGCCTTTCATACGACGGGTGAATTCAGCCGCTTCCTGTGGGAACGCCTTCGCATAGGCAGCGAATTTCTCGTTCCAGGCCGCTTCTTTCGCCTGGCCCACTTCTTTAGCATCCCACTGAGCATAGATCTCAGACGGGATTTCGAAGGCAGGGTGTTTCCAGCCCAGTGCTTCACGGGTCAGTGCGATTTCCGCGTCGCCCAGCGGTGCGCCGTGGGAGTCATGGGTGCCCGCTTTGTTCGGAGAACCGAAGCCGATGATGGTTTTGCACATCAGCAGGGACGGTTTGTCGGTGACTGCGCGAGCTTCTTCTACTGCACGTTTAATCGAGTCAGCATCGTGGCCATCAACACCACGCACAACGTGCCAGCCGTAGGCTTCGAAACGTGCGGCGGTGTCGTCGGTGAACCAGCCTTCAACGTGACCGTCGATGGAGATACCGTTGTCGTCGTAGAACGCCACCAGTTTACCCAGTTTCAGGGTACCTGCCAGGGAGCACACTTCGTGAGAAATGCCTTCCATCATGCAGCCGTCGCCCAGGAAAGCGTAGGTGAAGTGGTCAACGATGTCATGGCCAGGACGGTTGAACTGCGCCGCCAGGGTCTTCTCGGCAATCGCCATACCCACAGCGTTAGCAATGCCCTGACCCAGCGGGCCGGTGGTGGTTTCTACGCCAGCGGTGTAGCCCACTTCCGGGTGACCTGGAGTTTTGGAGTGCAGTTGACGGAAGTTTTTCAGCTCTTCGATTGGCAGATCGTAGCCGGTGAGGTGCAGCAGGCTGTAGATCAGCATAGAGCCGTGGCCGTTAGACAGCACGAAACGGTCGCGGTCAGCCCATGCCGGGTTCTGCGGGTTGTGGTTAAGGAAATCACGCCACAGGACTTCGGCGATATCAGCCATACCCATAGGGGCACCCGGGTGGCCGGATTTGGCTTTCTGTACTGCGTCCATGCTCAGCGCACGAATAGCATTAGCAAGCTCTTTACGTGAGGACATTTTAACTCCAGATCGGACTGTTAAAGGCCATGCCCTTGACGACAGCGCGTTTTGGGCTACGCCGGAAAAAAGTGCCAACAATGTAACCCAAGCCGCAGGGCATGTACATGGACCATTCTTTTGCAGCTTAAGAAATCTCTGGATCATGCTCGCATGTTGCGCAATCTGCTCGCCCGCGCCTGTAGATATTCCTTATACTTATCCCGCCCCGGCTTCGTTGCGGGGGCACTTTTCGGATTTTATTCAGTTTAACGAGTACGGAAGCAACCTCATGAAAATGCGTGCAATAGTGCTGGCCCTGGGTACAACGCTCGTGCTGAGCGGCTGTCAGAATATGGACTCTAACGGTCTGATGACCTCAGGTGCAGAAGCCTTTCAGGCCTACTCCCTGAGCGACGCGCAGGTTAAAGCGCTGAGCGATCAGGCCTGTAAAGATATGGACGGAAAAGCCACGCTTGCGCCGGCTGACAGTACCTACACACAGCGTCTGAATAAGATTGCTTCCGCGCTCGGCGATAACATCAACGGCCAGCCGGTGAACTACAAGGTTTACATGGCGAAAGACGTCAACGCCTTCGCGATGGCTAACGGCTGTATCCGCGTCTACAGCGGGCTGATGGATATGATGACCGACAACGAAGTGGAAGCGGTTATCGGCCATGAAATGGGTCACGTTGCGCTCGGCCACGTGAAGAAAGGGATGCAGGTTGCCTTAGGCACCAACGCCATTCGCGCGGCGGCGGCCTCTGCAGGCGGCATCGTTGGCAGCCTGTCCCAGTCGCAGCTTGGAGACGTAGGTGAAAAACTGGTTAACTCCCAGTTCTCGCAGCGTCAGGAGTCCGAAGCGGACGACTACTCCTACGATCTGTTGCGCAAACGCGGTATTAATCCATCCGGTTTAGCCACCAGCTTCGAAAAGCTGGCAAAACTGGAAGCGGGTCGCCAGAGCTCCATGTTTGACGATCACCCGGCCTCAGAAGCGCGCGCACAGCATATTCGCGACCGAATGGCCGCTGACGGAATTAAATAATTTTGGAAGGAGGCAATTTTGCCTCCTTTTTATTTCGCATGAATTGCTAACTAAATCGCACGTATCGGTAACACCTCTGAAAGCCCCGTCAAATCTACCCTTTCCGGCTGAAACGTCTGGTCACATATTTATTGCAATCGTTAATCTTTCCGGTAATTATCAAACGCGCAGTAATTCAATTTAATATATTAAGACAGAGACGTTCCCTCCGTGAAAAAAGAATTATCGTTAATTGCTTTAAGTTTATTCGCCGCATTACCCGCCGCTGCAAGCCAGCAATCTGACAGCAAGGGTTTTATCAACGACAGCCATTTAGACCTGTTTTTACGCAATGCGTATATCAGCCGTGACTACCATCAGGGCCAGCAGGATAAAGCCGAATGGGGTCAGGGGATCATCGCCACCTTTGAATCCGGCTATACCGAAGGGCTGGTGGGCTTTGGCGTGGACGGCATCGCGCAGTACGGCGTGCGCCTGGACGGCGGTCGCGGCAAGAGCGGTGCGGGAGGTATCGACTTCTTTAAACAGGAAGACGATGGCCGGGCCAAATCCGATTTAGCGAAATTTGGCGCTACCGCCAAAATGCGGATCTCGAATACCGTGCTGAGCTACGGTAACCAGCGTCCTGAACTGCCTATCGTTAACGCCGACAGCTCCCGCCTGCTGTTTGAAAGCTACACCGGTGCCATGCTGACCTCGAAAGAGATCGACGGGCTGGAAGTGAACGCCGGTTATTTCACCGACGAGCAGCGTAAAAGCGACGACCGCCACGACAGCGGCCTGAAAAGCCTGACTTTCGGTGGCGCAAGCTACCAGTTCAACGACCAGTTCAGCGGCGCGGTATACGCCTCTCATAACGAAGAGGTGATGAACAAACAGTACCTGGGGCTGAATTACAAACAGCCGTTCAGCACCGGGCAGCAGCTGGTGCTCGACTTTAACGGCTATAACTCGCGTCTGGATCAGGGCTACGCTGACAGCCTCGACACGGGCCGCAGCAACACCATCTGGAGCCTGGCGGCGAGCTACATCTGGGATATTCACACGTTCAAAGTGGCGTACCAGCAGAGCAGCGGCAGCACCGGCTATAACTACGGCGGCTATCGCGACAAGGGCGGCGTGGGTGACGGCGGCAACACCATCTGGCTGGCGAACTCCTACTGGTCTGACTTTAACGGCGAAGATGAACGTTCCTGGCAGGCATCCTACGGTCTGGACTTCGCGGGTCTCGGCCTGCCGGGCCTGAGCTGGACCACCGCCTACGTGCGCGGCGACAACATTAAGACCTCTGAAACCAGCAACGGCAAAGAGCACGAGTGGTTTAACCAGATCCAGTACCAGGTGCAGGACGGCCCGGCGAAAGATCTGAAGCTGAAACTGCGCTACTCCGTGCTGCGCGTCTCCAGCAACGCAAGCGACTATAACGTGGGCGGGGACGAGATCCGCGCTTACGTGGAATACCCGTTTAACGTGTTCTGATAAAACAAGCCGGGTGGCGGCTTCGCCTTACCCGGACTACTGTTTTCTCCCTCTCCCCGTGGGAGAGGGAAAACAGCTAGTAAAGCGTTTTCTGCGGCGGCCCGGCAAACTTCAGCGCGCCAATCTGACCCATCCGCACTTCCACTACCGACGGTCCCGGCATCGCCAGCGCCTCCGTCATCACGGCTTCAAAATCCTCTGCCCGCTCAACGCTCCACGCCTGCAGGCCAATTGCCTGTGCCAGCAGGGTAAAGTCCGGCGTATGCAGTTCGTTATAATACTGTCGCCCGCCGAAGTACTTATCCTGAATGCCGCGCATCACGCCGTAGCCCCCGTCGTTCATGATCAGCAGCGTCACGTTAGCTTTCTCCTGCGCAAGCGTCGCCAGCTCGCCTAAATTCAGGCTCAGGCCACCGTCGCCCACCAGCCCCACCACCTTACGCTGTGGGTTGGCAATCGCGGTACCAATCGCCATTGGCAGCCCCATGCCAATCGCCCCGGCAAGAGAGTGAATGTTCATCAGCGGGCCGTTAGCCCTGAACAGACGACTGCCCCACAGGCTGCCGGAAACGGTGATATCGCGCACCAGCAGGCCGTCCTGCGGCAGGGCTTTTTCAATGGCGTCGTTGAGCTTCGCATAGGCGCCGCACTGCTCGCGCAGGCCCTGTTCAGCCTGCAATACCGCCTGCTGCACCTGCGCGTCCCACTGGGCGTTGCCCCACTCGCGGCCCTGCGCTTTATCGGCCAGGGCGCCAAGCAGCGCTGAACAATCGGCTATCAGCGTGTTATCCATCAGGTAGTTACGGCTCGCCGCCGCCGGGTCGATATCTATCTGCACCCGCGGAGACGGCAACTCCAGCGTCCATGAGCGGGTTTCGTTGCTGCGCAGGCGAGAACCGGCCACCAGCGTAAAATCACACTGCGCAATCAGCGCCTCAACCGAAGGCGAGTTGTGGAACGCCCGCAGGCTGGCACGATGGCCGTCCGGCAGCACGCCGCGCGCGTGGGTGCTGGAGATCACCGTCATGCCCGCATCCGCCAGCTTTTTCACCGCGTCAGCGCTTCCCAGCGCCCCGCCGCCCAGCCACAGCAGCGGCTGTTTAGCCTGCCTGAGCTGCGCCCACAAAGCATCCAGCATCGCGGGATCCACGGCTGCAACCGAAGCCGGTTTCACCGGTGCGGTCACCAGAGACAGCGGAATTTTAGCCCCCTGAATATCAATCGGGATCTCCACAGAGACCGGCCCGCACGGCGGCGTCTGCGCCTCCTGAATCGCTTTATGCAGAATCGCTATCGCCTGGCTGGCATTGCTGATGCGGTACGCCCGTTTTGAACTGGCCTTCAGGAAGGTCAGCTGGTCGCGGGTTTCATGGATAAACCCGGTGTCGGCGTCCAGCCAGGCCTTCTCAACCTGTCCGGTTAAATGCAGCAGCGGCGTGGAGGCGTTCATCGCCTCCACCAGCGCGCCTACCGCGTTCCCCGCCCCCGCGCCGGTGCTGGTCAGCGCCACGCCGAGGCCGGAAAACCGCCCGTGGGCGTCGGCCATGGTGACGGAACCCGCCTCGCCGCGCGCGGGCACGAAGCGGATTTTGCCCCGCTGCCCTATCGCGTCCGCGATCGGCAGGTTGTGAATGGAGATGACGCCGTAGATGGCCTCAACCTGATACTGCTCCAGCGTTCTGGCGATGGCGTCGCCGACGGTTATCATTTCGCTCATTGCTCACCCTTTCTCAGTCGCACCAGTGGTTGACGCTGTTACCCGTCGCCAGATAAATGCTCTTTTGCTGCATCCAGGCTTTCAGCCCCTGAATGCCCTTTTCGCGGCCCAGACCGCTCTCTTTAAAGCCCCCGAACGGGGTCGAAATCGCAAAAACTTTGTAGGTGTTGATCCACACCGTACCGGCTTCCAGCTGCTCGCTCAGGCGCAGCGCCCGCCCGGTGTCGCGGGTCCAGATCCCTGCCGCCAGGCCGTAAACCGAGTCGTTCGCCTCACGGATCAACGCCGCTTCATCGCGAAACGGCATCGCTACCAGCACCGGGCCGAAGATCTCCTCCTGGCAGGCGCGGGCGCCGTTCGTCAGCCCTTCGATAATGGTCGGCTGGAAGAAGCTGCCGTTTGCGAGGTCAGGATCCGCCGGGATCTCCCCGCCGCACAGCACCCGGCCCCCCTCGCGCTTCGCCAGCTCGACGTATTCCTGCACGCTCTGGCGATGTTTCTCATTGATCAGCGGCCCAACGTGAACGCCGTCGGTGAAGGGGTGCCCTACGCGCAGCCCGCGAGTTAATTCCAGCAGCCGCGCCATCAGCGGCGCGTACAGGCTTTCGTGGATAAACAGCCGGGACCCGGCGATGCACGCCTGCCCTGCTGAGCTGAAAATGCCGTAGCAGATCCCGCGCGCGGCCTGCTCAACGTCGGCATCCTCCAGCACGATGGTCGGGGATTTACCGCCCAGCTCCAGCGACGCTGGGATCAGCTTTTCCGCGGCCACGTGCGCCAGATGGCGGCCCGTGGCGGTGCCGCCGGTAAAGGAAATTTTTCGCACGCGGGGATGGCGCGCCAGCGCGTCGCCAATCACCGAGCCTTTGCCCGGCAGCACGCTCAGCAGCCCGGCGGGCAGCCCGGCCTGTTCAAAAATGCGCGCCAGCTCCAGCGCCATCAGCGGCGTGGCTTCGGCAGGTTTTAAAATAACCGCGTTTCCGGCGGCGATAGCCGGGGCGACCTTCTGCATCTCGCTGGCAATGGGCGAGTTCCACGGCGTGATGGCCGCCACCACGCCGAGCGGCTCATAGCGGCTTAGCATCAGCAGATCCGGCTGGCGCGGCGTGGGCAGCTCCCCTTCCAGCAGCTCGCAGGCGGCGGCGAAGTAGCGCGCCGTTCCCGCCGCGCTCATCACCAGCCCGCGCGCCTCCGCCAGCGGCTTGCCGTTATCCCGGCTCTGCATCTGCGCCAGCTCGTCAGCGCGGGACTCAATCAGATCCGCCACCTTGTGCAGGATCTTCGCCCGCACGTGCGGCAGGCTGTTGCGCCAGACGGGATCGCGCCACGCGCACTCGCCGGCCTCGATCGCGTCGTGCAGATCGTCAAGGTTTGCCGCGTTCAGCGTCGCATTGAGCGACCCGTCAGCCGGGAAGTGGCTCTGCATCGGGTTGCCACCGCCGCGTCGCCACTGGCCGCCGATAAAAATCTTCAGATCGTCCATCGTCACTCCTCAGCTCAGGGCCAGTTCGCGGCAGGCGCGCACCGCGCTGAGTGCCGCCAGGGTGGAGGTTTTAGGGTTAGACGCCAGCGGCAGCCCGCTCAGCTCCAGATGGAATTCGCCAAACAGCCCTTCTACGTGCAGCGTGTGGGTGTTACGTTTCGTTGCCGGGTCAACCATCAGCTGCACGCGGGTTTCATCCATCCCGACGCCGCCGAGCGCCACGGTCGCCGCCACGTTGGCGTTCGCCGGGAACAGGCGCGCCGCCTCGCGGGCGCTGCCTTCGAAGAAGACTTTCGCTTCTGACACTGCGTTAAGGTCGATAAGCTGCTCGGCGTAGCTGCCGCGCCAGCTGGCCGGGCTTTTACGCGACTGATAGGTGACGCGCTCAAGCCCGCCCTCCTTCGCCGCCGCCAGCCCGTCAATGCCAGCCACCGCCCCGGAAAGCAGCGTCAGTTTTCCGCCCGCCGCGAGCAGGCGCTGCTCCAGCGCGCTGTCCGCCAGCGCGCCGGTGGAAATGACCGCCAGATGCCAGCCGCGGCGCAGAATCGCTTCGCCGTACTGCGCAACCGCCTGCTGGCTGGCGCACTCCAGCACCAGATCGGGCGTTTGTGCGCACGCCATCGGCGAGGTCAGCGCCTCGACCGCATCGCCAAACTGGTCGCGAATGGCGGCATGGTGAGACGCGCGCGCCACGATCCAGCCGATAGCCACGCCAGCGGGCAGACGCTCAATCACCGCCTGCGCCATGGCGCCATAACCAATTAACATTACCTTTTTCATGATGCGTCCTTACAGATGGCGGCAAAAGCCGCCGGAAACGTCCAGCGCCGCGCCGGTGGTAAACGAGGCCAGCGGTGAGGCGAGGAACAGCAGCGCCTGCGCGGGCTCCTGCGGCTTGCCGAGGCGCGCCATCGGAATGCCACGCTTGCGCGCGATCTCCGCCGTCCACTCCGGCCAGCTCTGGCTTTTATCCGCCCGGCTTTCAAAGCGGCGCTGCCACTGGCCGGACTCGACCATACCGAGCAGTATGGAATTGACGCGAATGCCTTTGCCTACCAGCTCTTTCGAGAGCGTCAGCGTCATGTTCAACAGCGCGGCGCGGGCTGCCGACGTGGCGATCATGTGCTCTTCCGGCTGAAGCGCCAGCAGGGAGTTAACGCAGGTGATGGAGGCGATATCGGAGCGTTCCAGCAGCGGCTGAAACGCCTGCACCGGATTAATGACGCCAAACAGTTTAAGTTCGGCTTCGTGCAGCCACGCCTCGCGAGGCGTGTCGCTGAAGTGCGCCACGTAGCCCTGACCGGCGTTGTTGATCAGCATATCCGCCGCGCCAAAGCGCGCCTGCACCGCATCTGCGAAGGCCTGCACCTCGTCGGCGTTCAGCACGTCGCAGCGGTATGAGAAAATTTCCCCGTCAGGATAGTCGTTTTGCAGCGTCGCATGGGCGCTGGCGAGCCGGTCCGGGTCGCGGCCACAGAAGGCGACTCTCGCCCCTTCGCCCAGCAGCAGGCGCAGCGTTTCAAAGCCAATGCCGGACGAACCGCCGGTAACGACCGCTACGCGGCCGTCAATGTGTGCATTCATCGCGCACCTCTTCGCTAATGCGTAAAAGCTGTTGATTAAAAAACGCGTCGTTATCGAGATAGCTCGCGTGTCCGGCCTGCGGAATCGCGGTAAACGGCATGCCGTAGCGCAGCGCCAGCCCCTGTACCAGCTCGGGCTGCGTGATCGCGTCCTGCTCGCCGCACCAGACTTCAAATTGACCTGCGTAACGCTTAAGCCAGCCGTGAATGTCATCATGCGCCAGCATCCACGCGGCAGCGAGGTAGCCTTCGGGGCGCAGCCTGCGCATGCCCGCCGCGACGGTGGCGATATCGTCCGGGCGCGCGCCGGGGCGCAGCAGCTTCGCGGCGCGGGTCTGCGCGAGAATGTCGCCGCCGAGCGCCATCTGCTGCTCGCGATTACGCCAGACCTGCTCTCGCTGCGCCGGCGCGGCATTACCGTAGCCCTGCGCGGCGTCCGCCAGCACCAGATGAATGACGCGTTCAGGGAACTTCGCCGCAAACGCGCTGGCCACCAGCGCCCCCAGGGAATGGCCCACCAGTACCGCCTGCCAGACGCCTGCGCGGTCGAGCATCGCCGCCAGCGCGTCGGCGTAATCTCCGGCGTTCGCCCGCTCAACCGCCAGCATCGGGCTTTCGCCGTAACCGGGCATGTCCCACGCCAGCACGCGAAAGCCCTCCAGCGCCATCTGCTTATGCCAGGACGCAGCGCCAGAGCTGATCCCGTGCAGCAGCATCAGCGGGATGCCGCTTCCCTGTTCACGAAAAGCCGTCATGTCGCCCCCTTAGTTCCGCTTCACTTTTGAGAGCGGATGATCGGAGGGATAGGTCGGGATTTCCGGCTTGTTGGTTCCCAGCATGACGCACATCAGCGCCTCTTCTTCCCCGTGGTTAAACAGGCCGCGATAGATGCCCGGCGGGACGGAGATCAGGTCACGCTCGCGCAGCACGGTTTCGGTGTAGTTGTCGCCGTCCTGGATCATCAGCGTGATCTGCCCTTTGAGCATGAAGAACACCTCCTCCACGTCGTCGTGCAGGTGCAGCGGCCCTTCGCACTTCGACGGCAGCACCATGGTGGAGAAGGTAAAATGGTCCGCCTGCACGGTATTGGTGTCGTTCGCCACGCCGGTTGCCCCGGTGCCGATGTAGCGCATCTGCGCGCGGCGGTATTTCGGGTCAAAATCGGCCTGGAACTTCAGCGCGTTCCAGTCGTATTTACGGCCTTCGAAGCGCGCGATGCGCGACTCGACCCACTCTTCCATCGTCAGGTGGTCAGGTTTGATGCCTGTTTTGTTGGTTACGGTTGAATCAGTCATGACACTCTCCTCAGTAACGTCTCAGCAGCGGCAGTAACAGGACGCAGCCCACCGCCGCCATCACCGCCAGAAAAATCAGCCCGGAATCCATGCTGTGGGTGAAGGCGATCAGCGCGCCCATCACCGCCGGCGACAGCGCGCCCGCAAAGTTTCCCAGCCCGTTGAAGATGCCGCCCGCCGTGGCGCTCACCCGGGGATGGGTGGCCTTCGCCAGCAGGGCGAAAATGTTGGGGGCGCCGGTGCCCCACATAAAGGTGCTGAAGCTCATCGCCGCGATGATGGCAAGCGGGGTATCAAGGTGCATCACCGCCGCCAGCCCGACGGCTGCCCCTGCCATCGAGATAAAGCAGGCCGCCGCGCGCTTATCGACCCGGTCAGAGAGCCACGCGCCAATCACCTCTCCCGCCAGCATGGCGATGAACGGCATCGACGACAGCCAGCCCGCGTGCTCCAGGTGGATGCCTTTGCCCTTAATTAAGTAGCCAGGCAGCCAGCCGTTGATGCCCCACAGGTAGGTCAGAAACGCGATGTTGAAGATGCAGATGATCCAGAAGTGCGGGCTGACAAACAGCTCGCGCCGCGCCGCGCGCCGCTCGTCCTGAGACGCCTGCGAGGTACCGGGTTTTGCTTCCAGACGGATCCCGCGCAGGCCAACGCGCACAAAGATAAGCACCGGCACGGTCAGCATTGCCATGACAAAGAAGGTGCTCTGCCAGCCGAAGGTGTTCAGCAGCCACAGGGAGAGCGGGAAGCCAATCGCCGCGCCGACCGGCGTGCCCAGCAGCCAGAGCATGGTGGCGCGCGCCTGTAAATGCTGCGGGAAGTTGTGGCGCACGATGGCGAAAGCCAGCGGGAACAGCGGTCCTTCCGCCACGCCCAGCAGGATGCGCAGGACGATCATTAGCGTGTAGTTATGGGTAAAGCCCATCGCCACCATCAGCGCGCACCACACCACCATCATCCCGGTGAGCAGGCGCAGCGGCGCGATTTTGTCGCCTAAACCGCTCAAAAATACCGACGAAAAGCCATAGCTCAGCAGGAAGGCGCTCATCAGAATGCCGAGGCGCGTGGTGTCAAAATCGATGCCCATGGCCTGCTGGAAATGGGTGTCGGAAAAGAGCGCCGCGATGCTGATTTTGTCGAAAAAGGCCAGCAGCACGCAGGCCAGCAGCGACAGCGGGATGGCCCAGCGCACCGCTTTTTCAGGCGTGCGGGTTCCCTCACCGCTCGCCTCGACGGGCGCGGTGTTGGTCTCTAATGTGGTCATGTCTCCCCCTACGGGTGCGGGTTAGCTATCGCAGTGACATCAGTGAAAAAGCCGGATCGGCGAGCGGTACGTCCGACAGGTCCCGCCCCGCCGCCATCCAGCGCTTCGCCAGCTTGACGGTGCGCGCATCGTTGAACGCCACCAGCTGCGTTAGCCGACCGTTGTCGTCCAGCGAGAAGTACAGCGCCTCTTCACGCACTATCGTTCGGCTGCCCGGCTGCGGAATGCCGAGGATCTGGATGTTGTGCTGATATTGATCCGACCACAGCCACGGCGCGTCGTCGTAGCCTGGCGCATCGGGGTTAAGCATCGCTTTCGCCGTCGCCACCGCCTGATTCTGGGCGAAGGCCCAGGACTGAATGCACAGGCCGTAGTGATGGTGCTGCGCCACGTCGCCTGCGGCAAAGATGAACGGATCGGACGTCCGTCCCTGGGCGTCCGCCACGATCCCCCGCTCGGTGCGAAGTCCCGCATCGCGCGCCAGCTCCAGATTGAGATCGACGCCGATCCCCACCACCACCGCGTCAAAGGTTTCGCGCTGGCCGTCGCAGTGGATGACCGGCAGGCCGTTATTGTCCTCCAGCTCCAGCGCGCCGCAGCCGGTACGGATATCCACCCCCTGCTCGCGATGGATAGCCTCTAAGCGCTGCGACACCTCGCCGCTCACCGAGCGCATGCACAGCGCGGGCTGCTGCTCGAACAGCGTGACCGCTACGCCGCTTTTGCGTGCGGAAGCGGCAATCTCAAGGCCGATCCAGCCGCCGCCGACAATCGCCAGTCTTTTACTTTCCGCCAGACGCGCCTTCAGGCGCTGCGCATCCTGCCAGTGGCGCAGAGTGTAGACCTGCGGATGCGCCGCCCACGCCTGCGAAGGCAGGCGCGCCCGCCCGCCGGTGGCCATTAAAAGGATGTTGTAACTAAGACGTTCGCCGTTGCTCAAACGCACGGTTTTCGCTTCACGATCGACTGATTCAGCCCGCAGCGGGCGGTACCATGCCAGGTTCAGCGCCTGCTGTGCTTCTTCGCTAAACAGCCGCGGGAGCGCCGCGTCCGGCTCCAGCAGAGACGCTTTCGACAGCGGCGGACGTTCGTAGAAATCCCACTCCTCTTCCGCCACCACGCAGATCTCGCCGTCGAAGCCCTCGTCGCGCAGGGTTTTCGCCGCCCAGCCGCCCGCCTGACCGCCGCCGATAATGACAATGCGCGACGTCATACTGCCTCCGGCTTTTTCTGCTGACGGCGGGTGTCGTGGTCAATCCCACCCTCCACCGCCCATTCGGTAAAGGAGACCAGGGAGTGCTCCAGCTCGCGCGGCTGCCAGTTTTCCGTCAGATAGTCGTCGTTGGTGTAATACTCAAACGCGCCGCCGGTCGGGCTATTGACGTACCAAAAATAGGCCGACGACACCGGATGGCGGCCCGGCCCGATAAAGGTGCTCCATTCATTTTTATTCATCGCGATACCGCCGCCGATCACCTCGTGGATGTCGCGCACGGTGAAGGCCACGTGGTTGAGGCCGCGCTTGCGGTTCGGCAGTTGCAGCAGGAACAGGTTGTGATGTCCGCCGCGCACCCCGCAGCGCAGGAACACGGCGCGATTGATGTAGCGGTCCGAAACCTGGAAGCCGAGCACCTCGCGGTAGAATTTTTCCACCGCCGCCAGCTCTTCTACAAAGAACACCACGTGCCCGACGTTGATCGGCTGCGCACGATCGTAAACCGGGCTGGGCGTGTCGATACGGCGGGCATCGCCCCACTGGTTGATCGGCTCAACGTTCAGCTCCACGTCGGTCTGCTGGCTGACCTGCACGCGCAGGGTCATGCCGTTCGGATCGAGGCATTCCAGCGCGTCGCCCACTTCGCGAAAGCCGGGCTGTCTCGCCAGCTTCGGGCGCAGCGCGTCGAGATCTGACTGTGCGGCCACCGCCCAGGTCATGCGGCGCAGGGTGTTGCCCGCTTCAAACGCCGGCGGCAGGTCGGGGCTGTCGATGGGGTTCAGCTCCACGCGCGCGCCGCTCAGGGTGGTAAAACGCTGGCCGCTGGCATCGCCCGTCAGGCCAAAATCACGCATAAATTTGGCGCAGTGCGTCAGGTCTTCCACGCCAAATTCCAGCTTTTCAATTCCGGTTACACTCATCGTTCGTTGCCTCATCTGGCCCAAATTGGGCGTAAAACATGCCCGACGCAGTCAAGCGCCTGACGTTAACTCACTGATTTAGCTGGCCTGTGACAAATAGCCTAAGAAGCCAGAAATTTTATCCGCCGCGAGGCGAACCTCGTTTTGCAGCCGCTCGCGGTCGGTCTGCGGGATCTCTTCCGACGGCACCAGAATGCTGACCACCGCCGCCACGCGTCCGCTTCGGTCATACACCGGGTAGACGATGGAGGAGATGCCGTGGCGGAAGAAGGATTCGCCGATGACAAACCCGCGGGCTTTGTCCTGTTGCACCATCTGCCACAGGGCCTCGCGGTCGTGAAGCTGCCCCGGCGTGTTGCCCGGCAGGCGCTCGTGCGGGAACAACTGTTCGAAATCGGCGCGGGAAATATCGGTCAGCAACATGCGGCCCAGCGAGGTGCAGTGCACCGGCAGGCGGGTGCCAATGCTGACCTGATTGATGCGCGACCCGGCGGCGCTGACGCGGGCGATGTAGATAATGTCGCGCCCGTCGCGGATCGCCAGATGGCTGCTGCACTGGCTCACGTCGCGCAGCTGCTCGATCACCGGCTGGCCGACCTGCGCCACGTCCAGCGAGGCGATGTACTCAAAGCCGAGACGCAGCACGTTCATGCCCAGCGAAAAGGTATTGGTGCGCGCGTTGCGCTCCAGAAAGCCCATGTACTCCAGCGTCTGCACCACGCGATAGGCGGTCGCCTTCGGCATATCCACCAGCCGGTGCAGCTCGGCAAAGGTCAGATCGCGATGCTGCTCGCCAAAGGCCAACAGCAGCTGTAAACCGCGCTCCAGCCCCGGCACCAGATACTTCACTTCCTGATCGTTTGCCATAATCGCTACACCTTAGTTAAAGACAAAACCGCCGTTGACCGGGATCAGCTGCCCGGTGATAAACCGCGACAGATCGCTTAACAGCCAGACCACGCTGCCGGTGACGTCTTCCGGCTGCTGCGCGCCGGTTAACGCGCGGCCATTCTCGTAGAGCTGATGGCGCTCGGCCGGAACATATTCGGTCGCCTCGACGCGGGTTAACCCCGGCGCGATGGCATTAATGCGTATACGCTTTTCGCCCAGTTCGCGCGCCATTGAGCGGGTCATGGCAATCACGGCGCCCTTACTGGCGACGTAGGCCATCAGGCGCGGCGCACCCCACAGCGCGGTGTCGGACGCAACGTTCACGATACCCGCGCCCTCGCGCAGCAGCGGCACCGCAGCGCGCGTCACCAGCCAGGTGCCTTTGACGTTGACGCTCATCACCCGATCCCAGAGATCCGGATCATAATGGAGCATATTTTTGCCGCCGACGCCCGTCGCCATCGCCGCGTTGTTCACCAGGCCATCGATCTGACCCTGCTCGTCAATCGCGCTGAACACCTGCTCAATGGACTGTGGATCGGCCAGATCGATAACGTGCGGTTCGATCGCATAGCCCCGCTCGCTCAGGGCGTGGGCGCTTTCGGCCAGCTCGCCCTTGAGGATGTCGCACATCACCACCGCCGCGCCCTGCTCCGCGCAGGCTTTGGCAAAGTGAAAGCCCAGCCCGCGCGCGGCGCCGGTTATGACGATGCGCTTGCCGCTCAGCAGCCCGTTCATCAGGCGGCTCCCTGCTGTTCTTCGCGCATCGCCAGTTGCTCTTTGGCGGCCTTTTGCATCATGCGGCGCAGGCGCGAGAGGCCGACGTCGTGCTGATACAGGTATTCATGGTCGCGGGCGTTTGGCGCCAGGCTTTCCAGCACCACGCGGTCCTGCTCCAGCACTTCCCAGTGCAGTTTTTCCAGACGGTTGCGGTACATGAAGCGCCACATGTCGCGCTGCCAGCCCTGCACCCGGCGAATGCGCCAGAAGAAGACGCGGCAGTTGTCGTTATCTTCCGGCACCACCATGCCGACGATAAAGAAGTGGCCGCCCGGCCCGAAACGCTTCTTGTACGGAATGGAGAGGCGCATCCAGCAGGTGCCGCTGTTGCCCAGCTCCACCCAGTCAAAGTTGACGCCGCTCTGCCCCTTTTTCTCGAAGATAAAGCCGGTTTTGGTCGGCTGGAGCACCATGTCGGCCTTGCGATCCCCTTCCGCCATTGAGTGCGACGAGGAGTGCAGATAGGTGCCGTGCATCGGATCCATCACGTTTTCCAGCGCGTACTGGTAATTGCATTTCCACGCGGCGGTACAGAGGAAGTTGCTGAAGCTGTCCGTATCGGCGAGCTCGTCCGGGAAGGTCAGCTCGTCCGGCTGCTGGTCTGCGGTGACGCCAAACCACAGAAAGATTGCGCCGTGCGCCTCCTGCACGTTGTAGCTGCGCACGCACTGCTGGCCGACCAGCGGACATTTGTCCACGGCGGGCACGTCTTTCACCTCGCCGTTGCCCGCGACCTCCACGCCGTGATACCAGCAGGCAATGCGGTCCCCCAGGTTCCAGCCCATCGACAGGCGTGCGCCGCGGTGCGGACAGCGGTCCTCCAGCGCCTGCACCTGGCCGTCTTTGTTGCGCCAGACCACAATCTGTTCGCCCAGGCGGGTAATGCCCACCGGTGCAGACTGCACCTCCCAGCTCGCCAGCACCGGATACCAGAGGCCGCGCAGACCTTTATCGAGATAGTGTTGTACGGTAGTCGTCATCGCGTTGCCCTCAGTAGCCGTTAACCTGTAAGAATGCCTGGAAGCTGGCCTCGCTCCACGGCTCGCCCTGCTGATCGTGCATGCGCACCGCGTTCAGCCCGTTCACCAGCTCCGGTAAGGTTTCAACTCCCTGCTCGAAGAGATCTTCCAGCGTGGCGATGAGGTTCACTTCCCAGCTTTCCGGCTCGCGGCTGCGGGTCTGCCAGATCAGGTTCTGGTAATCACCCGGCTTATGGATCGCACCGTTACCGCCCTCAGCCGGTGGGGCAAACTGACGGCTTTCCGGCAGCGCCGGGTTGTAGTTCAGGGTGTCGCTCATGCCACGGTCTCCTCGACGAAGGTAATCTGAATCTGGTTTTCAAAAACCCGAACCGGGTAGCGGTTGAGGTTGCGCCCGCCGGGGCCGTGCAGGCACTGGCCGGTTTTGACGTCGAATACCGCCTCGTGCAGCGGGCATTCCACCTTGCCGTCCTCCACGAAGCCCTGGCTCAGCAGGGCATAGGCGTGGGGGCATACGTCTTCCAGCGCGTAATATTCACCGTCAATCAAATACACGCCGATCTCTTTACCGTCGACGTTGCCGCTAAAAGGGAAATCTTCCTGTACTTGTTCTGCGTCACATACGCCTATCCAGCTCATCACGATCCTCCAGGCTTTTGTTTCATATATGAAACTCTGTTTCTTATTTAATACGGTCAATATAAAAGCGATGAATGTTTCGTCAAGCCGCAATGTGACGAATTTGTTAATCAAACGGCAATTAATTAACTAAGTGTGCAAAGGATCACGAAAAAATGCAGCGATATGAAATTTTCATTATTTCGGTGTGAAAGAATACGATTTATCGATGGCCTTAAATTTTAATAAACAGTGATTGACTTCTTTTCTTTTTGTTCCTTAAAAATAAAAGAAGTGAAAACCATGGTGTTTCACCTGTGAAACTTAACTTTATTTTTACCTTAATAAACAATGAGTTTCACAGGTGAACCATTTTACCCACGTGACAATCACGCGCATAAAAATAGAAATAAGCGAAAACATAAGGCAGGCGTTATGACGGCAAGATGGCAAGGCACAGTGGCATTGTTATTACTGATTATTATTTCCTACGTTGACCGGGTGAATATTTCTGTAATGATTTTAAACCCGGAATTTGCTCAGCATTTTCAGCTAAATGAAAACAGAATGTTACAGGGAATGCTTATGACCTGTTTTCTGCTGGGTTATGGATTTTCAGCTTTATTATTAACTCCGGTTATTGAAAGCAAACTCCATTATCGACAGGGATTATTGAGCAGCATAGCGATGTGGGCAGCGGTATGCGCCATTTCACCGCTGCTCGGATCGCTGATGGGCATGCTCGTCGCGCGCACGATCCTGGGGATCGCTGAGGGGCCGCTCTTTTCGCTGAAAACGCGCTTCATCAGCGATCACTTTAGCGCGCAGGAGATCGGCAAACCCAACGCCGTGACCGCGCTGGGCGTCTCGCTCGGGCTGGCCGTGGGCTTTCCGCTGGTAACGTGGCTGATGGCGCATCTCGGCTGGGCCGGGTCGTTTTATGCCCTGGCGGTATTAAATCTTGTGCTGGGTGGCGGCCTTGTCTGGCGCTTCCTGCCCGCGCCGCGGGGTGCGGAGAAAATCAAAAAACCGGGCTTCGCAGAGACGTTTTCGCTGGCCTGGCAAACGCCGCTGCTCGGGTGGATCCTGCTGGTTGAGATTGCCACCCTGAGCTATCTCTGGGGGAGCAGCGCCTGGCTGCCCGCGTGGCTGCGCGACGAGCATCATTTCTCGCTGCACGCCACGGGCATGCTTGCGGCCATTCCCTTCCTGCTGAGTCTGGGCTCGAAGTTCCTCGGCGGGGTGCTGCTCGACAAAATGCGTCCGGAACAGGCGCCAATGCTGTTTGTGGTGGGCGGCGCGCTGACGGCGCTGTCCGTGGTCGCGCTGATGCTCAGCCATCAGCCTGCCTGGCTGGCGCTGTTTATGCTCTCGGCGAATATCTTCTGGGGGCTTCAGGGGGCGGCTATTCCGGCGGTGATCCAGCATCACGCCGCGCGGGAAGCGGTGGGCAGCGCTTACGGCATTATCAACGGGATCGGCAATATCTGCGCGGCGTTTATTCCGCTGCTGATGGGGATGGTGATGAGGTCGGTAGGGTCAGTCAGCTCAGGCTTTTCGGTGCTGGTCGTCTCGCAGGTAATCACCCTGCTTGCCGGGGGAATGTTGCTGCTGCGCATGCGTCGCGCAGCAGCAATCAGCGCGTAAGGCTTATTCGCCTTTTTTCGCGGCCTGGATGTAGAGCATTTCCAGCGCCAGGGTCGCCGCGGCAAGCGCGGTGATCTCGGACTGGTCATAGGCTGGCGCCACTTCTACCACGTCCATCCCAACGATGTTCAGATCCTTCAGGCCACGCACCAGCTTGATGGCGCGGTCTGACGTCAGGCCGCCAATAACCGGCGTACCGGTACCCGGTGCAAACGCCGGATCCAGGCAGTCGATATCAAAGGTCAGATACACAGGCATATCGCCGACGATCTGCTTAACCTGAGCCAGAATATCGTCCACGCCGCGATCGTTCACCTGGCCGGCGTCCAGCACGGTGAAACCGTTGTCTTTGTCGAACTCGGTACGGATGCCGATCTGCACAGAGTGGTTCGGATCGATCAGGCCTTCTTTCGGCGCGGTGTAGAACATGGTGCCGTGGTCGAACTCGCAGCCGTTCGCGTAGGTGTCGGTATGCGCATCGAAGTGCACCAGCGCCATTTTACCGAAGTGCTTCGCGTGAGCGCGCAGCAGCGGCAGAGTGACGAAGTGGTCACCACCGAAGGAGAGCATGCGCTTGCCAGCAGCCAGCAGTTTCTCTGCGTGCGCCTGCAATTTTTCGCTCATTTCGCGCGCGTCGCCGAAGGCGTACACCAGGTCACCGCAGTCCACCACGTTAAGGCGCTCGCGCATGTCGAAGTTCCACGGGAAGCGGTTGTGCTCCCAGGCCAGGTTGGTGGAAACCTGACGGATTGCCGCCGGGCCGTGACGTCCACCCGCACGACCGGAGGTTGCCATGTCGAACGGCACGCCGGTGATCACCCAGTCCGCATCACTGTCGTACGGCTGGAAGTTCATTGGAAGGCGTAAAAAACCAAACGCGTTAGATACCAGAGAGTTATCGTACTGATGACCTAAAGTGCTCATGTCCTGACCTCTTTTAACGTCGATACATTAAAAACAGATGAAAAAAAATCCCCTCCGCGTCGTTAAACCCGACGAGGAAGGGATTGATTCGTAAATCGCATATTGGGGCGAATTATCGCCGGTAATTCATACGGGTTCAAGTGAGTATAGGGCATTGTGCGGTCTGATGCCCTCACCCCAACCCTCTCCCACCGGGAGAGGGAGGTTTTACTACTCGTCTTCCAGGTAGGTGTACCCGTACAGACCCGCTTCAAACTCTTCCAGGAACTGCTGCTGCAAGGCATCGTCCAGACCGGTGTTTTTCACCTGGTCGCGGAACTGGGTGAGCAGTTTTTTCGGATCCAGCTGCACGTATTCCAGCATATCCGCCACGGTGTCCCCTTCATCGGACAGCTCAACCTCGACGCTGCCGTCAGGGAAGACAAACACGTCAACCGCTTCGGTATCGCCGAACAGGTTGTGCATGTTGCCGAGGATCTCCTGATACGCACCCACCATAAAGAAGCCCAGCATTGGCGGGTTCTCCGGATCGTACTCCGGCATTGGCATCGTCGTTGCGATACCGTCACCGTCAACGTAGTGGTCAATCGCGCCGTCAGAGTCACAGGTGATGTCCAGCAGCACTGCGCGACGTTCCGGGGCGTGATTCAACCCTTCCAGCGGCAGAACCGGGAACAGCTGGTCGATACCCCAGGCATCCGGCATCGACTGGAACAGGGAGAAGTTGACGTACATTTTGTCCGCCATACGCTCCTGCAACTCGTCGATAATCGGACGATGCGCGCGGTTGCTTGGGTCGAGCTGTTTCTGCACTTCATGGCACATGTTCAGATAGAGCTGCTCCGCCCACGCGCGCTCCTGCAGGCTGAAGGTGCCTGACGAGTAGCCGACGTGGATATCGTGCAGGTCCATCTGGCTGTCGTGCAGCCATTCGCGCAGGGAACGGCGCGTGCCCGGCTCGTGCATCTCCTGCCAGGTTTCCCACATGCTTTGCAGGGAACGCGGGGCATCATCTTGCGGAGGCGTCGCTTCGGTGATTTCGCTGCGCTCAACGCCAATGATATTAGACACCAGCACCGTATGGTGCGCGGTAACCGCGCGGCCAGATTCGGTAATCACCGTCGGGTGCGGCAGGCCGTGCTCTTCACAGGCATCGCCAATCGCCCAGATGATGTTGTTGGCGTATTCGTTCAGGCCGTAGTTCACCGAGCAGTCGGACTGCGAGCGGGTCCCTTCGTAGTCCACGCCCAGGCCGCCGCCCACGTCGAAGCACTGAATATTCACGCCAAGCTTGTGCAGCTCAACGTAGAAACGCGCGGACTCACGCACGCCGGTGGCGATGTCGCGAATATTGGCCATCTGCGAGCCGAGGTGGAAGTGCAGCAGCTGAATGCTGTCCAGACGACCGCGCTCGCGCAGGATCTCCACCAACTGCAGCACCTGGTTCGCCGCGAGGCCGAACTTGGATTTTTCACCGCCGGAGGACTGCCATTTACCGGACCCCTGCGACGCCAGACGCGCACGTACGCCGAGGCGTGGGATCACATTCAGACGCTCGGCCTCTTCCAGCACGATGGCAATTTCGGTCATCTTCTCGATAACCAGATAGACCTTGTGGCCCATCTTCTCGCCAATCAGCGCCAGACGAATGTACTCGCGGTCTTTATAGCCGTTACAGACGATCACCGACCGGGTCATGCCTGCGTGCGCCAGAACCGCCATCAGCTCCGCTTTGGAGCCTGCTTCCAGTCCCAGCGGTTCGCCGGAGTGGATCAGGGATTCGATTACGCGGCGGTGCTGGTTCACCTTGATCGGGTAAACCAGGAAGTAGTCGCCGTTATAGCCGTAGGATTCACGCGCGCGCTTGAACGCGGCGTTAATGGAACGTAGGCGATGTTGCAGGATCTGCGGGAAGCAGAACAGTGCAGGCAAACGCTGGCCCTGCGCTTCACGGGCTTTCACCAGCTTAGCGAGATCCACGCGCGCTTCAGGGACGTCCGGGTCCGGGCAGACGCTGATGTGGCCCAGCTCGTTGACGTCGTAGTAGTTATTGCCCCACCAGGCAATATTGTAAGTGCGCAGCATCTTGCTGGCTTCCTGGGAGCTCATCGCAACCTCCTGCATAGAACGTAGTACACCCTGTTCGCCCGCTGACGAAGGCGAAAAAGAAGACATGTCGTCAGACATAGCGAACCTCAACTCTTTGTATTAAGTGTAAAACAGTTGACTACTATCGCAGCGTTATACGGCGATAACAACCCATAAACGGCTCCGTTTCCCAGCAGAGTATGCTGAAATCCAGACCGTGCGACCGGTTTCTTATTCATATCATTGTAAAACACGTATCCGAACTCTGTATGACAAGGTTCGGCGAAACCACGAGAAAACTCTTGTATTAACAAGAGCGCCCTTGTTCAGTTTTCACAGAGCGTAACCGGCCCTTGAATCCTGAGAAGCGCCGAGATGGGTATAACATCGGCAGGTTTGCAGACTAGAAATGCGGGTTGCGGGAATCAATGGCGCGCCAGAACGGCAGCGCTGAATTAGCGGAAAACGATGGTTCATTATCTCGTATCACCTCCACGGCCGCCTCTGATGAAACGGACCCCAAGCCAAAGCTAAAAGTTCACTGCTCAACCCGGCTGGAAGTGGCGACACGATGTATTCATCGAGCGCTGATTTTATATGAGCCGCGCGCCGCGTTTTATACCGAGAAGGGGGCTAAAAAGCAAAACAAAAATACGCGTGTTGCCAGCAGCGTCAGGAAAAATTTCCAGCAGCCATTTCAACGCAGTGAGAGATGAATCAAAAAAAACTGGAAATCGGGCGAAGAAGTGACCTAAAATAGCCATCCAGATGTTAATCCATCTATACTGATTAACACTCATACTGCCAGTGTCAAAAACCTGCAGGCCTTGGTAGAATTATCTCCTTTGGCTATTCCACACAGCAGCTTGAGCTAACCAAATTCCTCTTAGGTGAAATAAAACATGGCAAAACACCTGTTTACGTCCGAGTCCGTATCAGAAGGACATCCTGATAAAATTGCTGACCAAATCTCCGATGCGGTGCTGGATGCGATCCTGGCGCAGGATCCTAAAGCGCGCGTAGCGTGTGAAACCTATGTCAAAACCGGCATGGTTCTGGTTGGCGGTGAGATCACCACCAGCGCATGGGTTGATATCGAAGAGATCACCCGTAACACGGTGCGTGAGATCGGCTATGTACATTCTGATATGGGCTTTGATGCCAATTCCTGCGCGGTGCTGAGCGCGATTGGCAAACAGTCTCCGGACATCAACCAGGGCGTTGACCGTGCCGATCCGCTGGAACAGGGCGCGGGCGACCAGGGCCTGATGTTCGGTTATGCAACCAACGAAACCGACGTGCTGATGCCAGCACCTGTGACCTACGCACACCGTCTGGTGCAGCGTCAGGCTGAAGTGCGTAAAAACGGCACCCTGCCGTGGCTGCGCCCGGATGCGAAAAGCCAGGTCACCTTCCAGTACGACGACGGCAAAATCGTCGGTATTGACGCGGTGGTGCTGTCTACCCAGCATGCCGAAGAGATCGATCAGAAATCCCTGCAGGAAGCAGTGATGGAAGAGATCATCAAGCCGGTACTGCCGACCGAATGGCTGAGCTCAGCAACCAAATTCTTCATCAACCCAACCGGACGCTTTGTTATCGGCGGCCCAATGGGCGACTGCGGCCTGACCGGTCGTAAAATCATCGTTGATACCTACGGCGGCATGGCGCGTCACGGTGGCGGCGCGTTCTCCGGTAAAGATCCGTCTAAAGTTGACCGTTCTGCCGCGTACGCTGCACGTTATGTGGCGAAAAACATCGTTGCTGCCGGCCTGGCCGACCGCTGTGAGATTCAGGTTTCCTACGCAATCGGCGTGGCTGAGCCAACCTCCATCATGGTGGAAACCTTCGGTACGGAGAAAGTGCCTTCAGAACAGTTGACCCTGCTGGTGCGCGAGTTCTTCGACCTGCGTCCATACGGCCTGATTCAGATGCTGGATCTGCTGCACCCAATCTACCAGGAAACCGCTGCATACGGTCACTTTGGTCGTGAACATTTCCCATGGGAAAAAACCGACAAAGCCGCTCTGCTGCGTGAGGCTGCGGGTCTGAAGTAATCGACAGCCGAGAGTATTAAACAGGCCAGCCTTTGTGCTGGCTTTTTTTATGTCAAGGGGCGGCTAAAGCCGCACAACTGAAAGCGATTACACCGCACCGGCACCACTCCGCTTTCAGAATAATCTCTTTGCATGATCGCCTTTCTTCTGCTGTTACATTTCCTTTCAGTTAAGTCTGAAATTCAAACAAACGCGATGCGCATCACCTCGTTTACCTCTATATTTTCAAAGCTTTAATAATTTTTACGGTTGCACGTTAGTGTAACCGATTACACCATTGTGATTAATCTCACATATTTTTATGGGTCGCTCACCTACCCTTATCATCAATAAAACTGATAACCCAACTGGAGGGCATAATGCCTGACAATAAAAAACAGGGGCGTACGTCCAACAAGGCGATGACTTTCTTCGTCTGCTTCCTCGCCGCCCTGGCAGGATTACTCTTTGGCCTGGATATCGGCGTCATTGCCGGCGCTCTTCCCTTCATCGCAGACGAATTCCAGATTAACGCGCATACCCAGGAATGGGTGGTTAGCTCCATGATGTTCGGTGCGGCCGTTGGGGCCGTCGGCAGCGGCTGGCTCTCCTTCAAGCTCGGACGCAAAAAGAGCCTGATGATCGGTGCGATCCTCTTCGTCGCCGGTTCGCTCTTCTCCGCTGCTGCCCCTAACGTTGAAGTGCTTATTCTTTCCCGCGTGCTGCTGGGCCTAGCGGTGGGCGTGGCGTCATACACCGCCCCGCTTTACCTCTCCGAAATTGCGCCGGAGAAAATCCGCGGCAGTATGATTTCCATGTACCAGCTGATGATCACCATCGGTATTCTCGGCGCTTACCTGTCCGATACCGCGTTCAGCTACAGCGGCGCATGGCGCTGGATGCTCGGCGTGATCATCATCCCGGCCATTCTGCTGCTGATTGGCGTCTTCTTCCTGCCGGACAGCCCGCGCTGGTTTGCCGCCAAACGCCGCTTCGTTGATGCCGAACGCGTGCTGCTCCGCCTGCGCGATACCAGCGCGGAAGCGAAAAACGAGCTGGAAGAGATCCGCGAAAGCCTGAAGGTAAAACAGTCCGGCTGGGCGCTGTTTAAAGAGAACAGCAACTTCCGTCGGGCGGTGTTCCTCGGCGTGCTGCTGCAGGTGATGCAGCAGTTCACCGGGATGAACGTCATCATGTACTACGCGCCAAAAATCTTTGAACTGGCGGGTTACACCAACACCACCGAGCAGATGTGGGGCACCGTCATCGTGGGCCTGACCAACGTGCTGGCGACCTTTATCGCCATCGGCCTGGTGGACCGCTGGGGTCGTAAGCCAACCCTGACCCTGGGCTTCCTGGTGATGGCGACGGGTATGGGCGTTCTCGGTACGATGATGCATGTGGGCATCCACTCCCCAACCGCCCAGTACTTCGCGGTGGGCATGCTGCTGATGTTTATCGTCGGGTTTGCGATGAGCGCCGGTCCGCTGATTTGGGTACTGTGCTCTGAAATCCAGCCGCTGAAAGGGCGTGATTTTGGTATCACCTGCTCTACCGCAACCAACTGGATTGCCAACATGATCGTCGGCGCAACGTTCCTGACCATGCTCAACACCCTGGGCAATGCCAACACCTTCTGGGTCTACGCCGGTCTGAATATCTTCTTTATTGTGCTGACCGTCTGGCTGGTTCCAGAAACCAAACATGTTTCTCTGGAACATATTGAACGTAACCTGATGAAAGGTCGTCCGCTGCGCGAAATCGGCGCCCACGACTAATCCTCTTGCGGGAGGCGCCTCTTGCGCCTCCCCGCTTCCCGCTTTATGCTCTGCCCCTATGAAAGCTCCCCGTCTCCCCATCGCCATTCAGCAAGCCGTTATGCGCAGCCTGCGGGAAAAACTTGCCCAGGCGAATCTGAAACTCGGCCGCAATTACCCTGAACCGAAGCTGGTCTATCAGCAGCGCGGCACCGCAGCCGGCACCGCCTGGCTGGAATCGTACGAGATCCGCCTGAACCCGGTGCTGATGATGGAAAACCAGCAGGCGTTTATTGAAGAAGTGGTGCCGCACGAGCTGGCGCACCTTCTGGTATGGAAGCATTTTGGCCGCGTCGCACCGCACGGCAAAGAGTGGAAGTGGATGATGGAGGCGGTGCTCGGCGTTCCGGCGCGCCGTACCCATCAGTTCGAGCTGGAATCGGTGCGCCGCAATACCTTCCCCTACCGCTGCCAGTGCCAGCAGCACCAGCTTACCGTCCGCCGCCATAACCGCGTGGTGCGCGGCGAGGCGACCTACCGCTGCGTCAAATGCGGCGAACCGCTGATTGCGGAGTAATCACCTGAACTTTCAGGAACTTTCCTGATCTGACTGATTGCATACAGGAACAACATTCGTTACGTTGCGGGCTCGTTTTGACACGGAGTGTAAGATGTCCCGTAATGTTTCTCTCGCGGTCGCTTTTCTGGCGACGGCGCTTTCCGGTCAGGCCCTGGCCGACGGTATCAACAGTTTTTCCCAGGCCAAGGCAGCAGGCGTGAAGGTGAACGCCGATGTGCCGGGCGATTTCTACTGCGGCTGCAAAATTAACTGGCAGGGCAAAAAAGGGGTCGTTGACCTCGAATCCTGCGGCTATAAGGTGCGTAAAAACGAAAACCGCGCCAGCCGCATCGAGTGGGAGCATGTCGTTCCGGCCTGGCAGTTTGGTCACCAGCGCCAGTGCTGGCAGGACGGCGGACGTAAAAACTGCGCCAAAGATCCGGTTTATCGCCAGATGGAAAGCGACATGCATAACCTGCAGCCTGCGGTTGGTGAAGTGAACGGCGACCGCGGCAATTTCATGTATAGCCAGTGGAACGGTGGCGAAGGCCAGTACGGCCAGTGCGGCATGAAGGTGGATTTCAAAGAGAAAGTCGCCGAGCCCCCTGCCCGCGCGCGCGGCAGCATCGCCCGCACCTACTTCTACATGCGTGACCGTTATGACCTCAACCTTTCACGCCAGCAGACGCAGCTGTTCAATGCCTGGGATAAGCAGTATCCGGTGACGGAATGGGAATGCCAGCGCGACGAACGTATCGCCAGAGTCCAGGGGAATCATAACCCTTACGTCCAGCGGGCTTGCCAGGCGCAAAAGAGCTAACCTACACTACGGCAATTCGCTTATACCGCATGACATATGGAATTTTTGACTATGCGCATTCCCCGCATTTACCACCCTGAACTGATTACCGCAGGCCGCGAAATCGCCCTGTCTGACGACGCCGCTAACCACGTTGGCCGCGTGCTGCGCATGGGGGCTGGCCAGGCAATACAGTTGTTCGACGGCTCTAATCAGGTTTTCGACGCGGAAATCACGCGGGCGGATAAAAAAAGCGTGCATGTGAATGTCTTGCGCGGCGAAGTGGACGACCGTGAATCGCCGCTGCACATCCACCTTGGGCAGGTGATGTCGCGCGGAGAAAAGATGGAGTTCACCATTCAAAAATCCATTGAGCTGGGTGTAAGCCTCATTACGCCACTTTTTTCCGAGCGCTGTGGCGTTAAACTGGATGCGGAACGTCTGAACAAAAAGATCCAGCAGTGGCAGAAAATCGCCATTGCGGCCTGCGAACAGAGCGGCCGCAACCGTATTCCGGAGATCCGCCCGGCGATGGATCTGGAGGACTGGTGTGCAGAAGAGGATAGCGGGCTGAAGCTCAATCTTCATCCGCGCGCCAGCGCCAGCATCAATACGCTGCCGCTGCCCGTTGAGCGCGTACGCCTGCTGATTGGCCCGGAAGGCGGCCTGTCGGCGGACGAAATTGCGATGACGGCGCGCTACCAGTTTACTGATATTCTGTTGGGACCTCGCGTTCTGCGCACTGAGACAACGGCACTCACGGCCATAACCGCGCTACAGGTACGGTTTGGCGATCTGGGTTGAAGTATTAACGGAGAAGAACATGATAAAGCTCGGCATCGTGATGGATCCCATCGCAAACATTAACATCAAGAAAGATTCCAGCTTCGCTATGCTGCTGGAAGCGCAGCGTCGTGGCTATGAGCTCCACTATATGGAGATGAACGATCTTTATCTGATCAACGGTGAAGCCCGCGCACGCACCCGCATCGTTAACGTCGAGCAGAACTACGACAAATGGTACGAATTCGGCACCGAGCAGGACATTGCCCTGGCCGACCTCAACGTTATCCTGATGCGTAAAGATCCGCCGTTTGACACCGAATACATCTATAGCACCTACATCCTTGAGCGTGCCGAAGAGAAAGGGACGCTGATCGTCAACAAGCCTCAGAGCCTGCGCGACTGCAACGAGAAGCTTTACACCGCCTGGTTCTCTGACCTGACGCCGGAAACGCTGGTCACCCGCAGCAAAACGCAGCTGAAAGAATTCTGGCAGAAGCACGGCGACATCATCATGAAGCCGCTGGACGGCATGGGCGGCGCGTCTATTTTCCGCGTGAAGGAAAGCGACCCGAACATTGGCGTGATTGCCGAAACGCTGACCGAGCTGGGCACGCGTTACTGCATGGCGCAAAACTATATTCCAGCGATCAAAGATGGCGATAAGCGCGTGCTGGTCGTGGACGGTGAGCCGGTGCCTTACTGCCTGGCGCGTATCCCACAGGGTGGCGAAACCCGCGGTAACCTGGCGGCAGGTGGCCGCGGCGAGCCGCGCCCGCTAACCGAAAGCGACTGGGAAATTGCCCGCCGCGTTGGCCCAACGCTGAAAGCCAAAGGCCTGATCTTCGTTGGCCTGGATATCATCGGCGATCGCCTGACTGAAGTTAACGTCACCAGCCCAACCTGCATTCGCGAAATCGAAGCGGAGTTCCCGATCTCGATCACCGGAATGCTGATGGACGCTATCGAAAAACGTTTACAGAAATAAACTGTGACAGCGCCTGGGTTTATCCCCATACTGGGCGCTGTCGCTTTTTAAACCAGGAAACAGTACCTCTGACAATGAATTTACAGCATCACTTTCTTATTGCCATGCCTGCTCTCCAGGATCCGATTTTTCGCCGCGCCGTGGTTTATATTTGTGAATACAATGAAGACGGCGCGATGGGTATTATCATCAACAAACCGCTGGAAAACCTGCAGGTTGAAGGGATTCTGGACAAGCTGAAAATCTCGGCTGAAGCGCGCCTGCCGGAAATCCGGCTTGATAAACCGGTGATGCTGGGTGGACCTCTTGCCGAAGATCGCGGCTTTATCCTGCATACCCCGCCGGTATTCTCTTCCAGCATTCGCATCTCCGATAACACCGTGATCACCACCTCGCGCGACGTGCTTGAAACGCTGGGCACCGCTGAGCAGCCTTCCGAAGTGCTGGTGGCGCTGGGCTATTCGTCGTGGGAGAAAGGCCAGCTTGAGCAAGAGATCCTCGATAACGCCTGGCTTACCGCACCTGCGGACATGAATATTCTGTTTAAAACCCCTATTGCCGATCGCTGGCGTGACGCGGCAAAGCTGATTGGCATTGATATTCTGACCATGCCTGGCGTAGCGGGGCACGCGTAATGAGCGGCACCCTTCTCGCCTTCGACTTCGGCACCAAAAGCATCGGCGTCGCCGTGGGTCAACGGATCACCGGCACCGCTCGCCCGCTCACGGCGCTGAAAGCTAACGACGGCACGCCGGACTGGAACCTGATTGAGCGCCTGCTCAAAGAGTGGCAGCCGGACGACGTGATTGTCGGCCTGCCGCTGAACATGGACGGCACCGAGCAACCGCTTACCGCCCGCGCGCGTAAATTCGCCAATAAAATCCATGGCCGCTTTGGCGTCTCCGTGAAGCTTCACGACGAGCGTCTCAGCACCGTCGAAGCGCGTGCAGGCCTGTTTGAACACGGTGGCTTCCGGGCGCTCAACAAAGGCAGCGTAGACTCCGCTTCAGCCGTTATCATCCTCGAAAGCTACTTCGAACAGGGCTTTTAACGCAGGGGCCTACAGCCGCCCCTGTGCCCGTCTCTCCGCCAGGCTCTGGTCAAAGTTCTGCATTCCCGCCTGCTGGCCGGTTTGAATGATGCCGGGCAGCTGCCACGTCTTCCCCTCACGAATCAGATTCGCCGCCGCCGCGGTGTTTACCAGCAGCTCGTACAGCGCGACGCGCCCGCCCTGAAGATCGGGAAGCAGCTTTTGCGCCAGCACTGCCCGCAGGCTGCCGGCCAGCTGGTTACGCACCGGATCTTTCTCCTGCGCCGGGAACGTATCGACCAGCCGTTCAATCGCCTGTGCTGCCCCGCGCGTGTGCAGCGTCGCCAGCACCAGATGCCCGGTCTCTGCCGCCGTTAGCGCCAGGCGGATCGTTTCGCTGTCGCGCAGCTCCCCCAGCAAAATAACGTCCGGGTCCTCGCGTAACGCACTGCGCAGCGCCTCTGCAAATGACGGGCTGTGCTGGCCTATCTCCCGCTGCTGAATCAGGCAACGTTCACTCTGGTACATAAACTCCACCGGATCTTCAAGCGTGAGGATATGGCCGTCAGTATGGCGGTTGAGGAAGTCGACCATTGCGGCCAGCGTGGTGGATTTACCGCTGCCGGTCGCTCCCGTTACCAGAATCAACCCGTTGTCGCTGGACAACAGTTCGGGAATAGCGCGCGGCACCCCAAGCGAAGGGAGCTGCGGACAGGAACGCGGTAACAGCCGCAGGGTAACGGAGATGCCCTTCATCTGCTTAAACGCACTGCCGCGCAGACGCTGGTCTCCTGCGACCGTCACGGCAAAATCGACCTGCCCGTTTGCCCACCATGCGCCCTGCTGTTCGTCGTTGAGCCACGCCTTTAGCAACGCCCCGACATCCGGCGGCGGAAACGGGGCCGGCTCAAGGCGGCCCAATCTGCGCCAGCGCGGTGGTGAATCACTGCACAGGTGTAGATCGGAGACGTTATGCTTTACACTAAGGGCCACAATTTCTTCCACATCCATAGACTACTCCTCGGAAAATGAACGACATTGCGCATAACCTGGCACAGGTCCGGGACAAAATCTCAGCCGCTGCAACGCGTTGCGGCCGTGCTTCAGAAGAAATTACGTTGCTTGCAGTCAGCAAAACCAAGCCTGCGAGCGCCATCGCAGAAGCGATTGCTGCAGGTCACCGGGCGTTTGGCGAAAACTACGTGCAGGAAGGAGTGGATAAAATTCGCTACTTCCAGGAGCAGGAGACGTCCGATCTGCAATGGCACTTTATTGGTCCCCTGCAGTCGAACAAAAGCCGTCTGGTAGCAGAGCACTTTGACTGGTGCCATACCATCGACCGTCTGCGTATTGCTTCCCGTCTGAACGACCAGCGCCCGGCGGAGATGCCTGCGCTTAACGTGCTGATTCAAATCAACATCAGTGATGAAAACAGCAAGTCCGGCATTGCGCTGAGCGAGCTGGATGCGCTGGCCGCAGAGGTGGCCGCCCTGCCGCGCTTAACCCTGCGCGGGCTGATGGCCATTCCGGCACCTGAGTCAAGTTATGAAAGGCAGTTTGCCGTGGCACAGCAAATGGCTGTAGCATTTGAGGCGCTTAAAGCGCGCTATGAAACGGTAGACACGCTTTCACTGGGCATGTCGGATGATATGGAAGCCGCCATCGCGGCAGGCAGCACTATGGTGCGCATCGGCACAGCCATTTTCGGTGCGCGCGACTACACCAAATAATAAGGAAACCTGAGGAACGCCATGAAGACGTTGACTTTCCTGCTCTCAACGGTCATTGAGCTGTACACGATGGCGCTTTTGCTGCGCGTCTGGATGCAGTGGGCCCGCTGTGACTTTTACAATCCGTTCTCCCAGTTTGTCGTGAAAATCACGCAACCTGTTGTCGGACCGCTGCGCCGTATTATCCCGGCCATGGGCCCCATCGACAGCGCTTCGCTGCTGGTGGCGTTTATTCTGAGCGTGCTCAAAGCCATCGTGCTGTTTATGGTTATCACCTTCCAGCCGATTATCTGGATTGCCGCCGTCCTGATTCTGATCAAAACCGTCGGTTTGCTGATCTTCTGGGTACTGCTGGTGATGGCGATCATGAGCTGGGTAAGCCAGGGACGTAGCCCGGTAGAGTATGCCTTGATTCAGCTGGCCGAGCCGCTGCTGCGTCCGATCCGTAACCTGCTTCCGTCCATGGGCGGCATCGACTTCTCCCCGATGATCCTGGTGCTGCTGCTCTATGTGATCAACATGGGGATCGCCGAACTGCTCCAGTCTACGGGCGATATGCTGCTGCCGGGGCTGTGGATGGCGCTATGAGTGCAGTAAGCACCTGCGCCGACGGGCTGGTTTTACGGCTGTATATTCAGCCGAAAGCCAGCCGCGACAGTATTGTTGGGCTGCATGGCGACGAGCTAAAGGTCGCCATCACCGCCCCACCGGTCGATGGCCAGGCGAACGCGCATCTGACCAAATATCTGGCAAAACAGTTTCGCGTCGCCAAAAGCCAGGTCATCATTGAAAAAGGTGAACTTGGGCGGCATAAACAGGTAAAAATCCTTAATCCGCAATCTATCCCGACGGAAGTCGCGGCTCTGACAGAACAGGACTAAACCATGCAGAAAGTTGTTCTCGCGACCGGTAACGCCGGTAAAGTGCGCGAGCTGGCCTCGCTATTAAATGATTTTGGGCTGGACGTGGTGGCTCAGACCGAGCTGGGCGTGGAGTCCGCCGAAGAGACGGGCCTGACGTTTATCGAAAACGCCATTCTGAAAGCGCGCCATGCGGCGCAGGTAACCGGCCTGCCCGCGATTGCCGACGACTCCGGTCTGGCCGTGGATTTTCTCGGCGGTGCGCCGGGGATTTACTCCGCGCGCTATTCCGGGGTGGACGCCACCGACCAGCAGAATCTGGAAAAGCTGCTCGTGGCCCTGAAGGACGTTCCCGACGAACAGCGTACCGCGCAGTTCCACTGCGTGCTGGTCTACATGCGTCATGCGGAAGACCCGACGCCGATTGTCTGTCACGGCAGCTGGCCGGGCGTGATTACCCGTGAAGCGGCGGGCAACGGCGGCTTTGGCTACGACCCGATTTTCTTTGTCCCGACCGAGGGCAAAACCGCTGCGGAACTGACCCGCGAAGAGAAAAGCGCGATTTCCCACCGTGGACGCGCGCTGAAACTGTTACTGGAAGCACTGCGTAATGGCTAATTTGCCGCCTCTGAGTCTTTATATTCATATCCCGTGGTGCGTGCAGAAATGCCCGTACTGCGATTTCAATTCGCACGCACTGAAGGGCGAAGTGCCGCACGATGACTACGTCGCGCATCTGCTGGCCGACCTGGACGCCGATGTGCCGTACGCACAGGGACGTGAAGTTAAGACCATTTTCATTGGTGGCGGTACGCCGAGCCTGCTGTCAGGCTCGGCAATGCAGACGCTGCTGGACGGCGTGCGTGCGCGCCTGAACCTGGCGGCGGATGCGGAAATTACGATGGAAGCCAACCCCGGCACCGTTGAGGCCGACCGTTTTGTCGAGTATCAGCGCGCGGGCGTGAACCGCATCTCCATCGGCGTGCAGAGCTTTAGCGAGCCGAAGCTGAAGCGTCTGGGGCGCATTCACGGCCCGGAAGAGGCGAAGCGCGCGGCGAACCTGGCAACGGGGCTTGGGCTGCGCAGCTTTAACCTCGATTTGATGCATGGCCTGCCGGATCAGTCGCTGGAAGAGGCGCTGGACGATCTGCGCCAGGCAATTGAACTGAACCCGCCGCATTTGTCGTGGTATCAGCTCACCATCGAGCCAAACACGCTGTTCGGCTCGCGCCCGCCGGTGCTGCCGGATGACGACGCGCTGTGGGATATCTTCGAGCAGGGCCACAAGCTTTTGACCGCTGCCGGGTATCAGCAGTATGAAACGTCCGCCTACGCGAAGCCGGGCTTCCAGTGTCAGCACAACCTGAACTACTGGCGTTTTGGTGATTATCTGGGCATTGGCTGCGGCGCCCACGGCAAGGTGACCTTCCCGGATGGTCGCATCCTTCGCACCGCCAAAACGCGTCATCCGCGCGGATTTATGGAAGGACGCTACCTTGAGCGTCAGCACGACGTTGAGGCGGCGGATAAGCCGTTTGAGTTCTTTATGAACCGTTTCCGCCTGCTGGAAGCCGCGCCGCGCGCGGAGTTTTCGCTGTACACCGGCCTGGCGGAATCGGTGATTCGTCCGCAGATTGACGAAGCGCTGGCAAAGGGGTATCTCACCGAGAGTGAGGAATGCTGGCAGATCACCGAGCACGGCAAGCTGTTCTTAAACTCCCTTCTTGAGCTGTTCCTCGCCGAAGATTCCTGAAGGCTGATTCAGGATTTCGCATCCCGTTCTGCCGGCTAAGGGAAAGGCTGGCAGAGTATGGGGATGGAAAAATCAAAACAACTCCGTAAACAAATGACGCCCGAAGAGTTACGCCTCTGGTATTTACTCAGGGGACGCCGCTTCTTTGGTTATAAGTTTCGCCGCCAGATGCCGATTGGTGCATATATCGTGGATTTTGCCTGTTTTAAGGCAAAGCTGATTATCGAGCTGGACGGTGGCCAACATCAGAATAACGAAACCTATGATTCACGTCGTACTGAATTTTTTAATGCGAACGGCTGGGAAATACTACGGTTCTGGAATAACGAATTCAGGACAAACGAGGAGGAGGTGTTAATGGCTATCAGGCAACGACTGCGCTGCCTGATGCCCTCACCCTAACCCTCTCCCACAGGGAGAGGGAACAATTACACCCTCTCCCCAGGGGAGAGGGCTGGGGTGAGGGGCCCAGCGCGCAGAGAACTTACTTCAGCGTCCCCACCAGCGCCTTCCGGCTGTCTTCCAGCGACACCACGCGTTTACACACGTCTTTGCCGAACTGCTGGAAATCATCTTCCTGGTTCTTCCACTCGTTCTGAATGGAAGTCTGCAAGCCGCCCAGGCTGCCCAGCACGCCCTGCAGCGGGTTACCGCCGCCTTTCAGCACGGCTTTGGCGCCCATCTCGTTGATGCTGTCCTGCAGGATGCCGCCCATCGCCTGGTTCACCAGCTGCTGGCCGTCAGCGCGGACCTGATCGATCGCCTTATAGTGGAACGTCAGGCCATCAGAGCGCGTCTCGATAATGCGGTTCATCTGCTCTTTGAGCTGCTTGTCGAGCTTCGTAAGGCGGGAGCGCATATTACTGCTCTCCCCCACCTCTTTGGTGATGATTTTGTCCAGCGCGACGCGGCTCTTTTCGACGCGCGTCAGGGCGCCTTCATTAATCCATGGCAGCGCGGTACGCAAATCGGCCTGATAATCTTTCGCCTGCTCACGCTGTGCGGCAGTCAGGTTGTACTGTTTGCCGTTAAAGGTGACGTTTCCTTCCGGCGTAATCACCAGATTGCCGTTCTCGCCTTTGACCTGCACGGTTTGCGGGCTTAACACCACGTCATCACGCGGGGTGACGCTACATTGATAATCCGCATGGGCTGTGAATCCGGTTGCCATCAAAGCAACAGCCAGCAACGTTTTGCGCATCTTAAACACTCCCTCAGACAAAATGGGCCAGCTAATGCTGGCCCGCTTACTGCTTTATTAGTCCCACCAAACGTCGAAAAGTTCGCTCACGCGGACATCTTCCAGCTTGTGCTCTTCAAGCCATTTGCGAACCAGGGCCTGATGTTCTTCGGTGCATTTGCCAACTTCCTGGGTGCAGATCAGACCTTCCCATGCCAGGTAGCCGCTACCGTCGAAGGCCAGCTTGTTAGGCTCGATCACCTCGTTGATGAACGCATCAACGTCCTGGTCGATCTGCTCAACGCTGGTGCCTTCCGGGAAACGCCAGGCAACGGAGAAGCCCACTTCCTGGAATTCTTCGATGTGCATCTTTTTACGCAGACGACGGCTACGATTCTTTGCCATTATTTCACCCTCTCGAACATTAAGTCCCATACGCCGTGACCAAGACGATGGCCACGCTGTTCAAATTTTGTCACCGGACGCGATTCCGGACGCGGTACGTAGTCGTTGCTCTCGGACTGATTTTTGTACCCGTCCAGCGACGACATCACTTCCAGCATGTGTTCCGCATAAGGTTCCCAGTCGGTCGCCATGTGGAAAACGCCGCCCAGCTTGAGCTTGCTTTTCACCAGCTCGGCAAACGGTGCCTGAACGATACGGCGTTTATTATGACGCGCTTTGTGCCATGGGTCAGGGAAAAAGAGCTGAACCATGTTCAAAGAATTGTCAGGAATCATTTTGTGCAGCACTTCCACCGCGTCGTGACACATCACGCGCAGGTTCTCAACGCCCTCTTCGTGGGCCGTTGCCAGGCACGCGCCGACGCCCGGCGAGTGTACTTCAATGCCGAGGAAGTTCTGCTCCGGGCGCGCTTTCGCCATGGTGACCAGCGAGGTGCCCATACCAAACCCGATCTCCAGCGTGACGGGCGCGTCGCGGCCAAACAGCTCGGTAAAGTCGAGCGGCTGCTCGCTGAACTCAACGCCCATCACCGGCCAGTAGTTGTCCAGCGCGTGTTGCTGCCCTTTGGTCAGGCGGCCCTGACGGCGGACAAAGCTGCGAATACGGCGCAGCGGGCGACCGTTTTCATCAAATTCCGGTGAAATGACGTCGTTTTTCATAAAAGAGTTGTCTGCTTGTGAGAATGTTCGGGAAACGGGCATTATCCAAAGTTAAGGCTTCTATGCAAGCATGGGAAAGATCCGGTTTACAGCAGATGGACGCTGTGCTGCAATCTGCGTCCCTGATTATGCGAATCGATGACCATGCAAGCCTCTCAATTTTCAGCCCAGGTGCTGGACTGGTACGACAAATACGGGCGTAAAACCCTGCCCTGGCAAATTGAAAAAACGCCCTACAAAGTATGGCTCTCCGAGGTGATGTTGCAACAAACGCAGGTCGCCACCGTGATCCCTTACTTTGAGCGTTTTATGGCACGCTTCCCGACGGTCACCGACCTGGCAAACGCGCCGTTGGACGAAGTGCTGCACCTGTGGACCGGGCTGGGCTATTACGCCCGCGCGCGCAACCTGCACAAGGCCGCGCAGCAGGTCGCCACCCGCCACAACGGTAAATTCCCGGAAACCTTCGACGAGGTGGCCGATTTACCCGGTGTCGGACGTTCAACCGCAGGCGCGATCCTCTCCCTTTCATTAGGCAAGCATTTCCCGATCCTCGACGGCAACGTGAAGCGCGTGCTCGCACGCTGCTACGCCGTTGACGGCTGGCCGGGTAAGAAAGACGTTGAAAAACGCCTGTGGGAGATCGCTGAAGCGGTGACCCCGGCGAAGGGCGTAGAGCGTTTTAACCAGGCGATGATGGATCTCGGCGCGATGGTCTGCACGCGCTCAAAACCAAAGTGCGAGCTCTGCCCGGTGAACAACCTCTGCGTGGCGTATGCCAACCAGTCATGGGCGCAGTATCCGGGTAAGAAACCTAAACAGACGCTGCCGGAGCGCACCGGCTATATGCTGCTGATGCAGCACGGTGACGAGGTCTTCCTCGCCCAGCGTCCGCCGAGCGGTCTGTGGGGTGGTCTATACTGCTTCCCACAGTTTGAAGATGAAGACTTGCTGCGTGAATGGCTTAAACAGCGCGGCATTGCGGCAGATACCCTGACGCAGCTGACCGCGTTTCGCCACACCTTCAGCCATTTCCATCTGGATATAGTACCGATGTGGCTTCCCGTGTCCTCATTCACCTCCTGCATGGATGAAGGCACCGCTCTCTGGTATAACTTAGCGCAACCGCCATCAGTCGGGCTGGCGGCTCCCGTGGAGCGCCTGTTACAGCAATTACGTGCCGGTGCAATGGTTTAGCATCGGCAACACAAAGAGGAATACGTATGGCCAGAACCATTTTTTGTACTTTCCTGCAGCGCGACGCTGAAGGCCAGGATTTCCAGCTCTACCCGGGCGACCTGGGCAAGCGCATCTATAACGAGATCTCCAAAGAAGCCTGGGGACAGTGGCAGAAAAAACAGACCATGCTGATCAACGAGAAAAAGCTCAGCATGATGAACCCGGAGCACCGCAAGCTGCTGGAGCAGGAGATGGTGAGCTTCCTGTTCGAGGGCAAAGACGTCCACATCGAAGGCTATACGCCGCCGGAAAAATAACAGCGTGCGGGTGAAACCCCGCCGTTAAAGCAAACACAACACGCACTCCCGGAATGATGAAAAAACTTTTAGCGCTAGCCCTTGTTGCGCCGTTGCTGGTCTCGTGCTCGTCCAAAAAAGGCGATGATTACAACGAAGCCTGGGTCAAGGACACCAACGGTTTTGACATTTTGATGGGGCAGTTTGCCCATAACATCGAGAACATATGGGGATTTAACGAAGTTCTTATTGCCGGACCGAAGGACTACGTTAAGTACACCGACGCCTATCTGACCCGTAGCCACATCAACTTTGATGAGGGTACGATCACCATTGAGACCATCGCAGGCACCGACCCTGCGGCACGGCTGCGTCAGGCGATCGTCAAAACCCTGCTGATGGGTGACGATCCGGGATCTATCGATCTCTACTCCGATGCGGACGACATCACCATTTCGAAAGAGCCGTTCCTGTACGGTCAGGTTGTCGACCAGACCGGACAGCCGATCCGCTGGGAAGGTCGCGCCACGAAATTTGCCGACTACCTGTTGCAGACGCGCCTGAAGAGCCGCTCTAACGGCCTGAAGATTATCTACAGCGTTACCATTAACCTTGTCCCGAACCACCTCGACAAGCGTGCGCATAAGTATCTGGGCATGGTGCGTCAGGCATCGCGTAAGTATGGCGTGGACGAGTCGCTGATCCTGGCGATTATGCAGACCGAATCCTCATTCAACCCGTACGCGGTGAGCCGTTCCGACGCGCTGGGGCTGATGCAGGTTGTCCAGCACAGCGCCGGTAAAGACGTCTTCCGCTCGCAGGGGAAATCCGGCACGCCGAGCCGCAGCTATCTGTTCGATCCGCAAAGCAATATTGATACCGGCACGGCCTATCTGGCGATGCTGAACAATGTCTATCTCGGCGGAATTGATAATCCGACGTCGCGTCGCTATGCGGTGATCACCGCCTATAACGGCGGCGCGGGCAGCGTGCTGCGCGTCTTCTCGAATGACAAAGTGCAGGCTGCGAACATCATCAACAGCATGGCGCCGGGGGATGTTTACTCCACCCTCACCACCCGCCACCCGTCTGCGGAATCCCGCCGGTACCTGTATAAGGTGAATACGGCGCAGAAAAACTATCGTCGTCGATAATCAACACACCTTCTCCTGTAAGGAGAAGGTGTTCTGCTTCCCCTCTCCCCGTGGGAGAGGGTCAGGGTGAGGGCATCAGGCCGCACCTATCCTCCACCCATACGAAAATGTTATTTGCATCACAATCCAAACTGCAAATTAATGTGGATTGCATTTTTTTGCGGGAGGTAACAAAACATATCGTTGCCAACTGATAGAATTGCATCAAATAACAACCCTGAATGTTCCTATAACAACATATCTCCCGCTCACTTGTGAGGAAAGTAACATGAACCTTAAGCTGCAGCTTAAAATCTTGTCGTTTCTGCAGTTCTGCCTGTGGGGTAGCTGGCTGACTACACTCGGCTCCTATATGTTTGTGACGCTCAAGTTTGATGGTGCGTCAATCGGTGCCGTCTACAGCTCGCTGGGTATTGCGGCTGTTTTCATGCCAACGCTGCTCGGTATCGTGGCGGATAAATGGTTAAGTGCGAAATGGCTGTATATGCTTTGCCATCTGGTGGGTGCGGGGACGCTGTTTATGGCGGCCGAAGTGACCACGCCGGGGGCGATGTTTATGGTGATCCTGCTTAACTCGCTGGCGTATATGCCAACGCTTGGGCTGATCAACTCCATCTCCTACTACCGCCTGAAATCTGCCGGCCTGGATATCGTCACCGACTTCCCGCCAATCCGTATCTGGGGCACCATCGGCTTTATCATGGCGATGTGGGGCGTGAGCTTCGCGGGCTTCGAGCTGAGCCACATGCAGCTGTATATTGGTGCTGCGCTCTCCGTACTGCTGGCGCTGTTCACCCTGACGCTGCCAACCATTCCGGTATCTAACCAGCAGAAAAACCAGAGCTGGAGCACCATGCTTGGCCTGGATGCCTTCGCGCTGTTCAAAAACAAGCGCATGGCGATCTTCTTTATCTTCTCCATGCTGCTGGGCGCGGAGCTGCAAATCACCAACATGTTCGGCAACACCTTCCTGCACAGCTTCGATAACGATCCGCTGTTTGCCGGGAGCTTTATCGTTGAGCACGCGTCGGTGATGATGTCCATCTCGCAGATCTCCGAGACGCTGTTCATCCTGACCATCCCGTTCTTCCTGAGCCGCTACGGCATCAAAAACGTCATGCTGATCAGTATCGCCGCGTGGATGCTGCGCTTCGGCCTGTTCGCCTACGGCGACCCGAGCGCGTTCGGCACCGTGCTGCTGGTGCTGTCGATGATTGTTTACGGCTGCGCCTTCGACTTCTTCAACATTTCCGGTTCGGTGTTTGTGGAAAAAGAGGTGAAGCCTGAAATCCGCGCCAGCGCGCAGGGCATGTTCCTGATGATGACTAACGGCTTCGGCTGTATTCTGGGCGGCGTGGTGAGCGGTAAAGTGGTTGAGATGTACACCACCAACGGTATCACCGACTGGCAGCCCGTGTGGCTGATCTTCGCGGCGTATTCGCTGGTGCTGTTCTTCGCGTTCCTCGCGCTGTTCAAGTACAAGCACGTTCGCACAGCGCACGGTACACAGCCGATTGCGCATTAATTGTTGTGCCCGGTGGCGCTTCGCTTACCGGGCCTACAAAACCAGACCGTAGGCCGGGTAAGGCGTAGCCGCCACCCGGCTATTTTATTGCAGAGAGCACCCACCCCACCGACAGCAAATCCGCGCTGCCGCCCGGACTCAGGTTTCGTTCAATCAGTGCCTTATCCATCTTAAGCAACGCCTCGCGATCCCAGCCGTTAGCCAGCAGTTTCCGCGCATAGCCCTGAACGTAGCGCAGCCCCTGAATGCCGCCGCGCGACACGAGATTACTGTCCTGATTGACCGCCATCAGGCGCAACAGCAGGCCGTGAAGCGACTGTCCGTTCCACTGCCCCAGCGCCTTACGCACCGTCGCAAAGCCGCTCTCCGCCTCGCCTCGCGCCCCGGTTAAGCCGTACTGCTGAAACTGCCGCTCGCCCGCCGTCGCCTGCCCGCTGCGCGCTGCCAGCTCCCGCGACACCAGCCCGCTGCAGATGTTACTCACCTCACAACAGAGGCTGTCCGCAGAGATATTTTTCACACGCCCGGCAGCGAAGCACAGCAGGCCGAGAGCAAAAATCCCGCCCTTATGCGTGTTCACGCCGTTCGTCGCGGCATACATCGCCTGCTCGCAGGCCATCCCCATCGGGCGGATAATCCGCAGCTGTGCGTCAGCGGGTTTATCCGCATGCGCGCTGCCCAGCTCGGCAAAGCGCGAAAACCACGGCGTAATTGCCGCGATGCTACGGACAAACAGCGCGTGGTCCATATCGCGATGGGAACCGTTGTTGAGCTTGTCCACCAGCCCCGGCTTGGGCGTCAGCTCCAGCTCCTGCCACAGCGCCGCTTCGGCAAGCGCGGGCACGTCAACCGAGCGCGGTTTAGTCGCGAGCAAACCAGTCATCGATCGTCTTCTCCACGCGGGAAACTACCTGCTCAACGGGATGGCGCCGCGAACGGGAGCAGGCATGCGCGGGCTCGTCGCAGATCAGGCAGCGCCTGAGGTTTGCCCCCAGCGACTGGCGCCCGACGTGGCCGTGCTGAGGGCAGATCACGTCCAGATCCCACAGCCTGCCGAGCGGGTGCGTCTGCTCCAGTTCCGCGCAGTGCGCTTTGATTTCAGCCGCCGCATGGGCGACGCACCACAAGGCTTCCGGTCCGGTGGGCAGCCACAGCACCTGGCGGTCCAGCACCTGCCAGCGGTTCTCCCACAGCAGCTGGTCGCACATCTGGAGCGCCACGCCCATGGTGTTGCGATAGCGCAGGCTGTCCTTGATTTCCCCTGGCGTGACCAGCGTGAGGGAGATCACCGGCTGTTTATAGTGCTCAAGCATGTCAGCCTGACGGGCTGCGCGACGCTCTTTCGCCGCCAGCAGTTCCTCCAGGCTGACACCCGCCCGCACGGGTGTCGCTAAAATCATACTGACTCCTTCACCTGTCGTACGGTGTCGATCACGCTGCCGTCGCGGTAGCGGATCACACCGACGATTTTGTCTGTAAATTCAATCGGTTTCGGTACGCCGGTCAGGGAAATCGCCCGCTCATAGAGCGCGCTAATGTCCACTACCTTCAGCCCGGCCTCCAGCAGCCGCTCGTGGATCTCCGGGCGCGCCGGGTTGACTGCGATGCCGTGGTCGGTGACCAGCACGTCGATGCTCTCCCCCGGCGTGAGGCGCGTGGTGACGCGCTTGACCACCGTCGGAATGCGGCTGCGCAGCAGCGGCGCGACGACGATGGTCAGGTTGGCTGCCGCCGCCACGTCGCAGTGCCCGCCGGACGCGCCGCGCATCACGCCGTCGGAGCCGGTGATGACGTTGACGTTGAAATCAACGTCAATTTCCAGGGCGCTGAGGATCACCACGTCGAGCTGATCGCAGCTTGCCGCCTTGCTGCCGGGGTTGGCGTAGACGTTGGTGGAGATCTCTACGTGGTTCGGGTTGCGCGCCAGCGAAGCCGCCGCCTGGCCGTCAAAGCACTGGGTGTCGAGCAGCTTTTCGATAAGCCCCTTCTCGTGCAGATCCACCAGGCTGCCGGTGATGCCGCCGAGCGCAAAGCGCGCCTTCACGCCGCTGCGCTCCATCTTCTCTTCCATAAAGCGGGTGCAGGCGGTGGCCGCCGCGCCGGAGCCGGTCTGCATCGAGAAGCCCGGTTTGAAATAGCCGGAATGCTCGATCACGTCCGCCGCATAGCGGGCGATCATCAGCTCGCGCGGGTTGCTGGTGACGCGCGCCGCGCCGACGCTGATTTTCGCCGGGTCGCCCACGCTCTCGACCTGTACGATGTAGTCCACCTGGTCCTGTACCAGGCTGGCGGGCATATTCGGGAACGGCACCAGCTCTTCGGTCAGCAGCACCACCTTGCGGGCAAAGTGCGCGTCCACCATCGCGTAGCCGAGCGAGCCGCAGCACGATTTACCGTGCGTGCCGTTAGCGTTGCCAAACGCATCGCTGCACGGCACGCCGAGAAACGCCACGTCGATATTCAGCTCGCCGTCCTGGAGCAGCTTCACGCGCCCACCGTGGGAGTGAATCTGTACCGGCTCGTCCATCAGCCCGTGGGAGATGGCGTCCGCCAGCCTGCCGCGCATGCCCGAGGTGTAAATCCGGGTGATGACGCCGCTTTCAATATGCTCGATCAGCGCGTCGTTGCAGGTCATCAGCGAACTGGAGGCCAGGGTCAAATTTTTAAATCCCATCCGCGCCAGCAGCGCCACAACGGTGTTGATCACCCGGTCACCTTCGCGAAAGGCATGGTGGAAGGAGATGGTCATCCCGTCCTGCAGGCCGCTGCGCGCTACGGCTTCTTCAAGGGAGGCACATAGCTTGCGGTTGTGCTTCGCGTCGCTGTCCGCCAGCCAGGGCGTCGCGCTGTGGGCAGTATCAAAGGGTTTCAGGTCCCGCAGATGGGGGAGGTTTACGTGGAGAAGTTCTGTTTGATTCATTTTGTCATCCTTACCGACGCACGCCGGAGGCCGCCGCGCGCTCCAGCACCACCTGCGCGTGGTTAATAATTGGTGCATCCACCATTTTGCCGTTGAGCGACACCACGCCCAGGCCGTTACGCTCGCCCTCTTCTGCCGCCTCAATCACCCTTTTGGCGTGATCCACCTCTTCCTGCGTCGGTGCATAAGCGTTATGCAGCAGGTCAATCTGGCGCGGGTTAATCAGCGATTTGCCGTTAAAGCCCATCTTGCGGATCAGATCGACCTCGCGAAGGAACCCGGCCTCGTCGTTAACGTCTGACCACACCACATCGAAGGCGTCGATGCCCGCGGCGCGAGCGGCGTGCAGCACGGCGCAGCGGGCATAGAACAGCTCGGTGCCGTCGCCGCGCTCGGTCTGCATGTCCATCACGTAGTCAAAGGCGGCCAGCGCGATGCCGATGAGGCGCGGGGAGCTGCGGGCAATCGCCACGGCATTGATGACGCCAATGGCCGACTCAATCGCCGCCATCACGCGGGTGGAGCCGACCTCGCGGCCGCACTCGCGTTCAATGCGCTCAAGATGGCCCTCCAGCTCGTAGATATCATCCGGCGTGTCGGTTTTTGGCAGGCGGATCACGTCCACACCCGCGCGCACGGCGGCTTCCAGATCCAGCAGGCCAAACGGCGTGCTGAGCGGGTTAATGCGCACCACGGTTTCGATATCCTGATACATAGGGTGCTGTAGCGCGTGGAAAACCAGCATGCGCGCGGTGTCCTTCTCACGCAGGGCGACGGCGTCCTCAAGGTCAAACATGATGGAGTCGGGGCGGTAGATAAACGCGGTGGAAAGCATGGCGGCGTTAGCGCCCGGCAGGAACAGCATACTGCGGCGGAGTTTGCTCATTTCAGCGCCTCCCAGTTGATGGCCTGTTCATCGGCGGCACGCATCAGCGCGCTTTGCAGGCGGGCGCGAATAACACAGTCCAGCGCCCCTTTGTCTTCAATAATGATGAGCCCCTGGCGCACGTTCATGGCGCGCAGCGTGTCGTTGACCACCTGACGAATTTGCTCGCCAAACTGCTTAATCACTTCACTGTGGATGACAATCTCCAGCTCGCCGTGAGCGGGGGCGATTTTCACCATCAGGTCGCTGGACTCCTGCGTTCCGGCCAGCGCCTCCCTTACAATATTCATGATAAATTCCTGATAGTTATGCGACTTCCGCACTCGCACGATAGTGTGTTTCGAGATGCGCGAAGGTGGAGTCCGGGACGATCTCCCGGATCCGGGAAAACTGCTGTGTCTTGAGTAAACGGCGCACTTCGGACGCCGAAATGGCGTTGCCGGTGGCCTTGATGCGCGGCATCTCCACCACCTCGATATGCGAGGCCAGCAGGTCATGCAGCGTCTGGTTGTACTGGCGGGTGATGTCGCAAAAAGGCTCCGAGCCGATGAAGCGGTGCGTGATGCCGAGCGCCGGGGCGATGAAGTCCCGGAAGATCAGCACGTCGATCTCGCTCCACGCCTGCTGCACTTTGCCGGTCTCCTTCAGGAAGTAGGCCGGAAAGGTGGCGCGAGAGATGATGTACTGCGAGCCCTCATGCACCACCACGTTCGGCAGGTGCGCCACGCCCGCGCGCACCATCTCGAGACGCGCGCTGAACGGGAAGAACGACGCGTCTTCACGCACCACGAACAGATGCAGGGCGTCACACTGCCCTGCCGCCTGCTCCACCAGATGGCGGTGGCCGAGGGTGAACGGATTGGCGTTCATCACTATCGCGCCAGTTTTCTCCCCGTCCTTTCGCATCCGGCTTAAGGTACGGCAGTAGCGCGCGATCCCCTGCGGGGTGTTCTCCATCAGCACCGCATTGTTCCCGCTCTGGGCAATTGGCCAGAAGCCGCTGCGGGCAAAGCGCTCCCGGTTGCACGGACGGGTGCAGAGGAAGAGGTGAAAATGGCCGCGCTCCAGCGCCGCATTTTCCACCTCTGCCAACAGCCGCGCGCTGAGGTTTTCCCCACGAAGCTGCTCGTTGACCGCCACGCATTTGATGACGTTGCCTGCAAGTCCTGCGCAACCCACCAGCTGCGCGCCGGACCAGGCTTCGACAAACAGCGTGATGTCGTTGTCCAGGCCAAGGCCGCTGTCTGCCAGCAGGTAGCGGATCTGGCTTAAGCGTTCCGGGTGTTTCGCCACCAGCGTCTGGCGAAAATCGATGGGTTGACTGTTCATGCCGCCTTTCTCAGTGTGCCGCCGCAAGCCCGACGGCTGGCGCTTCAACAATCACGTTGCTTAGATGACCGATATGCTCGATCTCCACCTCAATGCGATCCCCCTCTTTCATAAACAGCGGCGGGTTACGCTTTTTACCCACACCGCCCGGGGAGCCGGTGATGATCACGTCGCCCGGGCTTAAGCGGGTAAAGGTGCTGATGTACTCGATGAGCTCCGCGACCTTGTGGATCATGCTGCTGGTGTTGTCCTCCTGCACCATGCGGCCGTTAAGCCAGGTGCGGATCGCCAGGCTGTGCGGGTCCGGGATCTCATCCGCCGTCGCCATCCAGGGGCCAAACGCCCCGGTCTGACGCCAGTTTTTACCGGCGGTGAACCAGGTGTGCTGCCAGTCGCGGGCGGAGCCGTCCATGTAGCAGCTGTAGCCCGCCACGTGGCGCAGGGCGTCATCGCGGCTGATGTTCTCCCCACCCTTACCGATGATCACCGCCAGCTCGCCTTCGTAGTCGAATTCGCTGGAGTGGCGCGGCTTCAGCACCGGCTCGTTGTGGCCGGTCTGTGAATCCGGGAAGCGGACAAACAGCGTCGGAGCCGGGTTGTGCTGGTCAAACTCCTTGCGCTTGTCGGCGTAGTTCATGCCCACGCAGAGGATTTTTTCCGGCTGCACGATCACCGGTAAGAAGGTGATGGCGCTCAGCGGTACATCCACCGCGTCGTTCAGGTAACGGGTGGCCAACGCCAGCCCGTTGCCCTGCAGCAGCGCTTTAAGGTCGCCGTAGCGGTCGCCGAGACGGCGGCCTAAATCAATCACGCCCTCGGCCTGAACGATGCCGTAGCTGCGTTTTCCCTGGTATAAAAAGCTTGCGAGTTTCATTGTTTTTTCCTGAATACTTAGACGAGGAAGTTGCCCAGAATCAGCAGTGAGACAGAGACGTTAATCGCCCCGCCGATACGGGTAGCAATCTGGGCGAACGGCATCAGGCTCATGCGGTTGCCTGCGGTCAGTATCGCCACGTCGCCGGTACCGCCCTGTCCGCTCTGACAGCAGGAGACGATGGCGACATCAATCGGGTGCATACCAATCTTTTTACCGACGAAGAACCCGGTCGCCACCAGCGCGGAGACGGTGCTGATAATCACCAGCAGGTTGCTGACGGTGAACGCCGCGACCAGCTCGTGCCACGGGGTAATGGCCACGCCAACGGCGAACAGGATTGGGTAGGTCACGGAGGTCTGGAAGAATTTGTACACCACCTGCGAGCCCTCCAGCAGGCGCGGAGAAGCGCCGTTGCAGAGCTTCACCAGCACCGCCATAAACAGCATGCCAACGGGCGCAGGCAGGCCAATCAGCTTGTGGCCGAGCATGCCCAGCATGTACAGCAGCACCGCCAGCAGCGCGCCGGAGGCGATAGTCGTCACGTCCGCTTTACCGGAAAACGCAGGCTGAGGGACGGTGGCATCGGCATTGGCGCGGTTAGGCATCAGCTGGCCTTCACCGGTCAGGTGCGGGTAGCGTTTACCGAGCTGGTTCAGGCAGCCGGAGATGATGATTGCCGTCAGGCCGCCGAGCATGACCATCGGCAGCACGCGGCCGAGCGCTACGCCCTGGTCCATATGCAGCAAGGTGGCATAGCCAATGGAAAGCGGAATCGCCCCTTCCCCGACGCCGCCCGCCATGATCGGCAGAATGATAAAGAAGAAGATCTGGAACGGCTCCAGGCCCAGCGCCAGCCCCACGCCCATGCCAACAATCATGCCGACGATTTCACCGCACAGCATCGGGAAGAAGATGCGCAGGAAGCCCTGAATCAGCACCGTGCGGTTCATGCTCATGATGCTGCCGACGATAATGCAGCAGATGTAGAGGTAGAGAATGTTGGTGGATTTGTAGAACTTAGTGGTGGACTCGACCACCACGTCCGGCAGCAGACCGTAATAGACCAGCGCGGAAGGGATAAAGGTGGCGCAAATCGCCGCCGCACCAAGCTTGCCGACAATCGGCAGGCGTTTGCCGAACTCACCGCAGGCAAAGCCGAAGAAGGCCAGCGTCGCCACCATCACCACGATATCGCTCGGCAGCTTTCCGCCCAGGCAATCAATCGCGATCAGCGCGCCCGCCAGAACGAACAGCGGCAGAGGAATAATCCCGATTTTCCAGGTATCCATAATATGCCACCACCGCTCCTTGAGGGATGGCCGCTGAATTTCAATCGGGTCGTGGGTAACAGAGAAAGAATCATCAGTTGTGCTCATAATAAGCCCCTTAGTTATTTTGTGCGTTCAGCTTAGAGTCACAAAGGCCTACTTTATGTGAGGAATGGCATATTAAAAGCGAAGTTTTAATGGCAGCTATGGTTTTTATGGTTTCTTTTATTTAATGTGATTTATGCCTTATTTATTATCGTGGTTTTTATGGTTTCTTTTCTGAATTGAACGACCAAATAACATTTAACTTAGCAGCATGAAGATCTTAAGCCTTCTGGATAAATCATTTACAGCCCTTGCTGTGCAAGGGATCACAAGTTTCCCGCAAAGCGGACATCCGCATGAAAAAAGATGATATATTGACGATCTTTGCCGCTACTTTGCGTGATAGTTATGAAAGTCTCTTTCCAGATTAAGCTGTTTATTTCGCTGGTTGCCTTTTTCTCAGTGCTTTTTGTGCTACTGGGCGGATATTATTATGCCGATGTCGGAAAACAGCTTTATCAGGAAATGAGTGCGCGCGCTAAAATACAGGCGGAAGAGATTGCGCTTATTCCGTCATTGCGTACTGAAGTTGAACAAAAAGATATCAACGCCATTCATGATTTCATGCAGAAAATGGCCGCGCACAGCGACGCCAGCTTTATTGTCATTGGCGATAATACGGGACGGCATCTTTTTCACTCCGTCTTTGCCGACAGGGTGGGCACGACGCTGGTCGGCGGCGACAATGAAGCCGTGTTGCAGGGGAAAAGCACGACAACCATACGTAAAGGCGGGTTGGGCATTTCACTGCGCAGTAAAGCGCCCATTTTCAACGACGCCGGGCAGGTGGTCGGCATTGTTTCAGTTGGCTATCTCACCAGCTACCTGGACACCATTACCGTCAGTAAAGTGGTCAATATCCTGATTGCCGCCGTGCTGCTGCTGATCGCCCTCTTTGTCTTCTCCTGGTTTTTTACCCGTAGTATTAAGAAGCAGATCTTCTCCCTGGAGCCACGAGAGATCGGCCTGCTGGTGCGCCAGCAAAAGGCGATGATGGAGTCCATCTACGAAGGCGTGATCGCCATTGATAACGAACGGCGCATAGAGGTGATCAACCAGGCGGCGCGCAAGCTGCTGGGCCTGAGCCAGCCGGCCCGGGAACTGCGCGGGCAGCTGATAAGCCAGGTGATCGATCCGGTCCCGTTCTTCGACACGCAGACGATGCTGGCGAAAGACACCCATGACGAGATTTGCCGCTTTAACGATCTCACGGTGATTGCCAGCCGGGTACACATCATGCTTGAGGGGTCGCTGCAGGGCTGGGTGATCACCTTCCGCGATCGCAACGAGATCGACTCTCTCAGCAGCCAGCTCAGCCAGGTAAAACGCTACGTCGATAACCTGCGCATTATGCGTCATGAGCAGCTGAACCGGATGACCACCCTCTCCGGCCTGCTGCATATGGGCCGCTATGAAGAGGCCATTCGCTACATTCAGGCGCAGTCGGAGCATGCTCAGGAGCTGCTGGACTTTATCTCCTCCCGCTTTAGTTCCCCGACACTTTGCGGGCTGCTGCTGGGAAAAGCCGCCCGCGCGCGTGAGAAAGGCGTCGAGCTGAGTTTCGACCCGGCCTGTCGGCTGGACAAACCGTTCCTGCCGCTGGGAGAGCAAGAGCTGATTTCGATTATTGGCAACCTGCTGGATAACGCCATCGAAGCGACGCAGCGATCGCCGCTCCCGCATGCGCCAGTGGAAGTGCTGATAAAGCTCAGCGAGCAGGAGCTGATTATTGAAGTAGCCGACCAGGGCGTTGGCATTACCCCGGCGATCCGTGACCGGATATTTGAACGCGGCATCACCACCAAAACGCGGGGCGATCACGGGATTGGCCTGTATCTGATCGAAAGCTACGTCACGCAGGCTGGCGGCACAATAGAAGTTGCCGATAACATGCCGCACGGGACCATTTTCTCACTGTTTATCCCGGCCTCGGGAACCGTCCGGCAACTGGAAGATACCGACTATGCAACATGAACTTATCGACGTACTGATTGTTGAAGACGAGAACGAACTGGCACAGCTGCACGCGGAGCTTATCGGTAAACATCCGCGCCTGAGGCTGGTGGGGATTGCCGCGTCATTGGCCGACGCGCAGCGACAGCTGGAGAGCAAACAGCCGAAGCTGATGCTGCTGGATAACTACCTGCCGGACGGCAAAGGCATCACCCTTATCAGCAACCCGATGCTGGCCCGCGCCAACTGCTCGGTGATTTTCATCACCGCCGCCAGCGATATGGACACCTGTAGCCAGGCCATCCGAAACGGCGCGTTTGACTATATCCTTAAGCCGGTCTCCTGGAAGCGGCTCAGCCAGTCGCTGGAGCGTTTTGTGCAGTTTGCCGAACAGCAGCGGGTCTGGAAGATTGTCGACCAGCAGAACGTGGATTCACTCTATCAGTTACAGGCGAAAAACTATCGTCTGGACAACGGCAGCAAGGGAATAGAGGAGAACACGCTGGCGCGGGTGCAAACGCTGTTTAACAGCAAGGCGGCGCACTGCTTTACGGTGGATGAGGTGGTGAGCGAGACGGGGCTGAGTAAAACCACCACCCGACGCTATCTGGAACACTGCGTGGAGGTGGGTTTTCTGACGGTGGAGATGCTGTACGGGAAGATTGGGCATCCGAGGAGGATGTACCGCCGCGCAGAAGCCTGAGGAAGTATTATAGGCCCGGTAAGCTTACGCCACCGGGCCTACGTTCAGACATTCAATACGTACCCATACAGCCGCTTAATCCCGTCCGCATCCTTCTCGCTGTAAACACCCTGCAACTCCGGCGAGAAGCCCGGCAGCATATTAATGCCCTCTTCCAGCGCCAGGAAATAACGCTGTACCGCCCCGCCCCAGACTTCTCCCGGCACCACGCACAGCACGCCTGGTGGGTACGGCAGCGCACCTTCGGCGGCAATGCGCCCTTCAGCGTCACGAATACGCACCAGCTCCACGTTCCCGCGAATGTACTCCTGGTTGGCATCCTGCGGATTCATCACTACGGCGGGCAAGCTCTCCTGGCGGAACATCGCCTTCTGTAGATCCTTCACGTTAAAGCTGACGTAGAGATCGTGCATCTCCTGGCACAGTTGACGGATCGTGTAGTCGCGGTAACGCACCGGGTATTTTTGGTAGATGGTCGGCAGCACGTCGGCGAGCGGCGTGTCGTCTTCAATATGCTGCTCAAACTGCCCCAGCATCGCCACCAGCTGCGCCAGCTTCTCGCTGCTTTCGGCAGGCGTCAGCAGGAACAGGATCGAGTTGAGGTCGCACTTCTCCGGCACGATGCCGTTTTCGCGCAGGTAGTGGGCGAGAATGGTCGCCGGAATGCCGAAATCGGTATAGTGACCTGTTTCTGCATCAATGCCCGGCGTGGTCAGCAGCAGCTTGCACGGGTCGACGAAATACTGCTCGCTCGCATAACCCTCAAATCCGTGCCATTTGGCCCCCGGCTCGAAGCTAAAGAAGCGACGCTCGCTCGCGATGACCTGCGTGGGGTGATCCTGCCATGGCCGCCCCGCCACCACCGGCGGGATAAATGGTTTGATCATATGGCAGTTGGCGATGATGGCCTTGCGCGCCTCAATGCCCAGCTCGACGCACTCCGCCCACAGCCTGCGCCCGCTCTCGCCCTCGTGAATTTTGGCGTTCACGTCCAGCGCCGCAAACAGCGGATAAAACGGGCTGGTGGAGGCGTGCAGCATAAACGCGTTGTTCAGCCGCTTGTGCGGACAGAAGCGCGCCTGACCGCGGATGTGGTTATCCTTTTTATGGATCTGCGACGTTTGCGAGAACCCGGCCTGCTGCTTGTGCACCGACTGGGTCACGAAAATACCCGGATCGTTCTCGTTAAGCTCCAGCAAGAGCGGAGACGTTTCCGCCATCATCGGAATAAACTGCTCGTAGCCCACCCACGCGGAGTCAAAAAGGATGTAGTCACACAGATGGCCGATCTTGTCGATCACCTGGCGGGCGTTGTAGATCGTCCCGTCGTAGGTGCCAAGCTGAATGATCGCCAGGCGGAACGGGCGGACCTCGTCGGCCTTTTCCGGCGCCGCCTCGCGGATCAGATCCCGCAGATACGCGTCATCAAAGCAGTGCTCGTCAATCCCGCCGATAAAGCCAAACGGATTGCGCGCCGCCTCAAGATACACCGGCGTGGCGCCCGCCTGGATCAGTGCGCCGTGGTGATTAGATTTATGGTTGTTGCGGTCGAACAGCACCAGGTCGCCGCGGGTCAGCAGCGCGTTGGTCACCACCTTGTTGGCCGCCGACGTGCCGTTCAGCACAAAGTAGGTTTTGTCCGCGTTGAATACTTTCGCCGCGAACTTTTGCGCGTGCTTGGCGGAGCCTTCATGGATCAGCAGATCGCCCAGCTTAACGTCGGCGTTGCACATGTCGGCGCGGAACACGTTCTCACCGAAGAAATCATAGAACTGTCGCCCTGCCGGGTGTTTTTTGAAAAAAGCCCCGTGCTGGTGGCCCGGACAGGCGAAGGTACTGTTGCCCATCTCTACATACTGGCTCAGGGTATCGAAAAAAGGCGGCAGCAATTCCTCTTCGTAACGGCAGGCGGCGCTCTCAAGTTCCAGAAACTCCTGAGCTTTACCCGAGATAATCGCCGTGACACCATCAGGCACCTCTCCAGGCTCTTGCGAGAACATAAACACCGGTAGCTGAAAGCCCGTACGCTTCAGCAACGCGAGAATGCCGCTGTAGCTTTCAACAACGGTAATGACGACTGCCGCCACATCGGTGAAATCGGTGTTATCCAGCGTCACCTTTTCACGGTGCGTAGAAACTTTGGATACCAGCTCATGGCTGACGGCAATTTTCATGGTTTTCATAAGCGCAAATACCCTCACCGAGCGGTGAGACAGGGAGGAGAAAATTCGCGCAATCATGTCACTTTTTATTTTCACGCGCAAGAAGGAATCAGTATGCACGAAACCACCCAAAGCTAAGGCTCGCGCAGCCCTGACGTGCCATAATAATGCAATATCAATGAGTAAATAACAGGAGTTAACTGTGGTTATCGGGCCATTTATTAACGCCGGAGCCGTATTGCTGGGCGGCGTACTGGGCGCAGTGTTGAGTCAGCGGCTGCCGGAGCGTATCCGTTCATCCATGCCCTCTATATTCGGCCTGGCATCCTTAGGCATCGGCATCCTTCTAGTGATCAAATGCGCCAACCTGCCCGTCATGGTGCTGGCTACACTGCTCGGCGCACTGATTGGCGAGTTTTGCTATCTGGAAAAAGGCATCAATAGCGCGGTGGGCAAAGCCAAAAACCTGATTGCCCGACCGGGCAAAGCGAAACACGGCACGCACGAGTCGTTTATTCAGAACTACGTCGCCATCATTATTCTGTTTTGCGCAAGCGGCACCGGGATTTTCGGCTCGATGCAGGAAGGGATGACGGGCGACCCAAGCATATTGATTGCAAAAGCGTTTCTCGATTTCTTCACCGCCACCATTTTCGCCACCACGCTCGGCGTTGCCGTTGCGGCGATTTGCGTGCCGATGCTGCTAATCCAGCTGGCGCTTGCCACCTGCGCCTCCTTGATTCTCCCGCTGACCACGCCAGCGATGATGGCTGACTTCACCGCCGTCGGCGGCCTGCTGCTGCTGGCGACGGGCCTACGTATTTGCGGGATCAAAATGTTTGCCGTGGTGAATATGCTGCCCGCATTACTGCTCGCCATGCCGCTCTCTGCGCTCTGGACGCACTTTTTCGCTTAAGATTGCGGCGAAATGGCGAGAGATTGCGCAGTCTGTAACGAAAACAACATTTTTCGTTGACGGCAACGGGCAGATCGGGTTTAATGCGCCCCGTTGCCCGGATAGCTCAGTCGGTAGAGCAGGGGATTGAAAATCCCCGTGTCCTTGGTTCGATTCCGAGTCCGGGCACCACTATTCAGAAAACCCGCCCTTGAGGCGGGTTTTTGCTTTTGGGCTAATCTAACAGCTCAATACTTCCTTCTTTTGTTCTTAGCCAACGCGGTGCTTTTAACGTTTCGGCGTAATATCCCACCAGTTCATACAGTAAATCACTGATGACTCTTTCTGTTTCCACCGTCAGAGACCCACTCACTATCAACTGTGTCAGTACCTGGCAGTAGCGCCCCACCTGCTCCACTTCCACTTTAAAAGCAGGTACATACAGTGGTAATTCATCCACCGTTAGGCTCTCTTTCAAACACTCCGGCATAGGTTCCGTCAATGTCGGTTGTAATAAGGCCATGAATCGCCACGGATAATATAGACACTTCTGAGCCGTTGATAATATAGGTTTTCATATTCAGCCGGTGGCATCTGCTCGCTCGAACCATGCCGACGCTTACTGTTATAAAACATTTCGATATAATCAAAAATAACGCTTCTGGCTTCGTCTCTCGTTCCGTAGATCCTTTTCTTAATCCGCTCGCGTTTCAGTAGCTGGAAAAAGCTTTCCGCAACCGCGTTGTCGTGGCAGTTACCGCGACGACTCATGCTGCCTTCCAGATCGTGTGATTTCAGGAACGACTGCCACTCATGGCTCGTGTACTGACTGCCCTGATCAGAGTGAACCAGTACCTGCTTTTGAGGATTACGCCTCCACACCGCCATAAGTAATGCGTTCAGGACAATCTCTTTTATCATGCGGGGTTGCATTGACCTGCCGATAACTTTTCGCGAGAACAGGTCAACCACCACGGCCAGATACAGCCAGCCGTCGTGGGTTCGGATGTAGGTTATGTCCGTCACCCAACGCTCATCCGGTGAGTCCGGATTGAACTGCCGCTGGAGCCTGTTGGGTGTCACGATGCTGGCTTCGCCTTTACGTGCCCGTGGGCTATGGTACCCAACCTGAGCTTTTATTCCGGCACGCTTCATCAGCCGCCAGACCCGGTTCACTCCGCACTGCTACTGCTGTCCGGTATCACGCAGATCGAGATGGATCTTGCGATAACCATAGACGCAGCCAGACTCAAGCCAGGACTGTTTGATCTGCCCGGTCAGCAACTGGTCTGTCTGGTGACTCTGTGAATGTGGCTGCTGAAGCCAGAAATAAAATCCACTCGGATGGACATCCAGAACCCGACAGAGCAAACGAACAGGCCAGCAACGGCTGTTGTCGCGGATAAAGGCGTACCTCAGTCGGACAGCTTTGCGAAGTACGCCGCGGCTTTTTTTAATATGTCCCGTTAGTCCGTAACCCGATTCAACTCTTTCTGAAGACGGCGGATTTCGGCCTGAGCATCTGACTGTTCATTATGGGTGGAAGAATCCGGACCGTACTTCTTTATCCAGGCGTAAAGACTGTGAGTGGTGATATCGAGACGTGTTGTAACACTGGAAACAGAATGACCACAATCAACAACCTGTTTGACTGCTTCAATTTAAAACTCTTCAGGATAACGCTTACCGCTCATGGGCACCTCTCTTTAAGTCATCTTAAATGACTCTGAGCTGTCTGTTAAACCCGTGGCGATTCATGTTCTCTATGTATCAGCCTGTTCATTAAACCAAGTCTCTCTCCTCTTCCACGACACACAAAACATAACTATGCTTGCGGTAAAAAACACAGATATTGATTTGATAAGGCTGGTCAAGCCCATTTTTCTGGTATAAAGAATAGAGTCAAAACCTACAGGCATGACCCTGCCTTTATTGGAGGTATGATAATGAAGGATAATATTGTTCAAGATATTGCTTATAAGCTTTTTTTGTCAAACTCAGATGAATTGGAGTATGAACTCACTGAACAGGAGCTTTCATTTCTAAACGTAGAGAAATCTGAAGGCTACTGTCTAATGGGCGGTAAATTAATCTTTTCATCTTATGAAGACAGAGATCATTATGTTGCCCATCATTATTTCTCAGAAATAGACAGTGATTGCTTCGATGCGGAGAAAATCATACTACAGACTGCTTTTTGCATATGGGGTAAGACTTTTCGCGGCGATCGTTCAACCGCTGGTATATTTCTCAGTTTATATGAAAATAAAATCAATATTTTGCAGATGCTGCTCTCATCTGAACGTAACCAATATGAAGTTACGTCTCTGTCTGATCAATTTATAAAACACTCTAAAAAACTAGATGTAAATACTTTGTTTAAATTTTTCTCCGCCATTCACAATAAATACAACCAATATTCTGGAATATTTACCTTGTTAGAAGAACGACTGGCAAAGAATCCACAAAAATGTCACAAGATTATTAATATATTTCATTCAGACATAAAAAAAGAAACTCTTCACCTCTATAACATCGCCTTATTTTCACTAAGAAAAGAAAACTATACATCAGCTATTGATATTTTGATCGATGACATAGAAAAAAATGACGTTATCTTGTCACCACAAGCATTGTGGATAATCGGCAGATTTGTAGAAATAAATAATATAGAATATCGTAACAATGAAATAAAATTAATCATCAAAGAAAAAATCACCTCTCCGTTTACAGAGATTTCCAATGCTGCTATACAAGCA
>NZ_JADBQO010000027.1:0-51119 GCF_014895875.1 Enterobacter cloacae complex sp. P12RS | reverse complement strand
GGGAACTGCCAGGCATCAATCAAGAAGAACCCCGTACCGTAAGGTGCGGGGTTTTTTGCTTTGTGCGCCGGAAAATACCGGGTTGCGGCTTCGCCTTATCCGGCCTACAGGTTTTGTAGGCCCGGTAAGCGCAGCGCCACCGGGAAATGCTAACCGCACGATCTTACCGGGAAGAGATACAGGAGTAAAAATAAGGTAAGGTTTTGATAAACGCAGAAAAGCAAAAACCCAGCCATAGGCTGGGTTCTTTAAATAGTGGTGCCCGGACTCGGAATCGAACCAAGGACACGGGGATTTTCAATCCCCTGCTCTACCGACTGAGCTATCCGGGCAACGGAGCGCATTAAACCGCAATCGCGCCTTATCGTCAACATTATTTCAGGAAAAGCTGTTCAACTGCTTAAGTTTGCGGCAATCTGTACGTTTTCACCGTGAAAATGCACAAATCTTCCAGACAATACCGGGCCGTGCGGCAATGCTGATGACAACAGGAGGGCAGTATGGCAAACGACTGGCTTGAGCTCCGTCAGCATGCGGATACCGGCATTGAAACGATTAAAGCGCACTTCGAAGGCCATGCCTTCGATCCCCACTGGCACGATAGTTATCTGGTCGGGATTACCCTTTCAGGCACCCAGCAGTTCCACTGTCGTCGCGAACGCCACCGCAGCCATCCTGGTGATGCGTTCTTACTGGAGCCGGGCGAAATTCACGACGGCGACGCGCCTGTGGAAGGAGGCTTTACCTATCTCACCTTCTATCTTGACGAGCAGTGGCTGACGCGTACCCTCCGTGGATTATATGAAGCCACGCCGGATCGCTACTCGCTTCACTTTGCTCAAACGCTAACGCGAGAACCTCAGCTGGTCCGTTCTATCGGCGAGACGTTTAACGCGTTGCATAGCGATGAGATGAAAATTGTTCAGCAGAGCACAATGGATAAGCTGCTCTCTCAGATCACCTCCCATTGCCACTGGCGTAAGAAACTCCCGTCGCAGCTACAAAGCGCTGCCGTGGCGCACCGCGCACGCGACTATCTTTATGCGCATATCGGCGAGAACGTGGGGTTGTCAGACCTTGCGCGCGAGACGGGCACGGATCGCTTTACGCTGACGCGCTGCTTTAAGCGCGAGTTCAACCTGGCACCTCACGCCTGGCTTATTCAGCTGCGTCTGGCAAAGGCGCGACAGCTGCTGGCGCACGGCGAACAGCCTGTTAATGTGGCTACAGCGCTCGGTTTTGCCGACCAAAGCCATCTGGGACGCTGGTTCCAGCGTGCATACCGCATTTCCCCTGCCCACTACCGCCGGTTGTGCACAAACCTTCCAGACGTTTCCAGAAAATAGCGGCACAGTAATGGCTCTAACAAAAAAGGAGCCATCTGTGAGTCTGATGCCTTATCTGCTGTTTGCCTTTGTCGCGTCGATAACGCCCGGCCCGACGAATATCCTCGTTCTCACTAACAGCCAGTACTTTGGTGTGAAAAATACCATTCCCGCCATTTTGGGGGGATGTATTACGGCGAGTCTGATTGTGCTGATATCGGGTGCCGGCGCCGGGGAGGTGCTGCGTCAGTTTCCTCTGATACGCCAGGCAATGAGTTGGGCGGGCGTGCTGTGGCTAACCTGGATGAGCTGGCAACTGTATCGGGCGCCTGCGGCGAATCTTTCTGAGAAGACGCCTCATCGCTTCACAGCGCAAGCCGCAGCGCTGCTGCAAATGGTGAATCCGAAAACGTGGATGATGGCGCTGGCAGTAGTGAGTCTTTTTGCTCCCGCGAGCATTCATCCGTTAAGAGATATTGCGCTGATGGCGCTATGGTTCTTACTGATTTCTGTGATGTGCCTGATGTGCTGGGCGTGGCTGGGGAAGGCGGTAAACCGGGTGTTTCGCACCACCGTGGCGATGGTGCGGTTTCAGCGCCTGATGGCGCTATGTCTGCTCGTCTCCGCCTGGGCGGGCATGCTGGTCTAGGTTAACGCCCCCCCCATACGACACAGGGCAAAGCGCAGAATGTCTTCCGCCAGGCGGTGCGCCGTATCCACATCGGCCTGGCTACGGTTCACCAGCATGCGGCTCAGACAACCCTCCAGTACGAGCTCCATCTGCTTAGCGACCATTGCCGGGTCATCCACTTCAAGCGTTGTCAGCAGTTCGTGGGTGAAGTCATGCGCCGCACGTTTTTGCTGATCCGCCAGCTGGTGTATTGGATGGCCAGGATCGGGATAAAACGTACAGGCAGCAATAAACAGGCAGCCTGGATAACGATTGTTGCTGACGCACTCTGTCAGGGCGGTGTAGCGCGCTAACAGTTTTTGCTCAGCGGTCAGCTCTTCATTCAACATTAGCTGCCTGCGCCAGATATCCACCTGCTGGCTAAGATAGCGTAGGGCATCATAAAGCAGCGCCTCTTTATCCGGCCAGAAGCGCTTAAGCTCATCCAGAGGGTAATCGATACGGTCGGCTACCATCTCAAGCGTGGTGCTGGCGATCCCTTGAATCTCAAGTAGTTGCAGGGCTTGTCCCAGTACGTCTTCGCGTTGCACGGTTATCTCCTCCGCTATTCCCAACGGTATGTCCCGTCTAAAGTGTTGTTTACGGTTGGCGATTGCGCAAATGCGCGCTGAATGCCGGTGCGTCCATAAACCCGGTTACACGCTGTTCTGGCAGCTCTTCCCCCTGCTCATTGAAGAACAGAATGGTTGGCAGCCCGAGTACGGTAAGGTGTTTAAGCAGGGCCTTATCCTGCGCATTGTTGGCTGTGACGTTTGCCTGAAGGAGTACCGTCTCTTTCAGGGCATTTTGCACCTGAGGATCGCTAAAGGTGTATTTTTCAAACTCTTTGCAGGCAACACACCAGTCGGCATAGAGGTCGAGCATCACCGGTTTGCCTTTTGCCTGCGCCAGCGCGCTGTTGAGCTCATCGACGTTCTTAACGTGTATAAAGTTTAAATGTGCCTGCGTCTGGCCCACAGGCGAGCCGAACGCCCAATCCTGAAGCGGGCGCACGCTCACCAACGCGGCGGCGAGCAGGAGAATTTGCACCAGACGCATCCACGCTTTTTTTGCCCCCAGGCTGACGATAAACGCCCAGGAGAAGAACGCCACGCCAAGCATGGCCCACAGGCGCAAACCCCACGCATCACCCATGATGCGCTCCAGCAGGAACACCGGGAGCGCCAGGATGACAAAGCCGAACGCGGTTTTCACCGTCTCCATCCACGGGCCGCTCTTCGGCAGCAGGCGGTTGCCAAACACCGTCACCAGAATCAGCGGCAGGCCCATCCCCAGCGCGTAAAGATACAGCGTACCCCCGCCGAGCCACATATTACCGCTCTGGGCGATGTACAGCAGGATAGCGCTCAGCGGTGCTGTAGTGCAGGGGGAACAAATCAACCCGGCGATGGCGCCCATTGCGAACACGCCGCCCGCAGAGCCACCCTGCTGGCGATTGCTCATCAGCGTTAAGCGGGTTTGCAGCGAAGAGGGCAGCTGAAGCGTGAACAGGCCAAACATCGACAGCGCAAGCAGAATAAATACGGCTGACAGGCCGATTAGCACATATGGGTGCTGGAGGGCTGCCTGGAACTGCAGTCCGGCCGCGGCGACCACGAGGCCGAGCGCGGTATAGGTGAGCGCCATGCCCTGCACATAAATAAACGCCAGGAGCAGCGCCCGGGCGGTAGAAAGACGCTGTTTGCCGCCCAGAACAATCCCGGAGATAAGCGGGTACATCGGCAGGACACAAGGGGTAAAGGCAATGCCGATACCAATCAGTAAGGCCCAAAGTGCTGAGAACGGCAGATCGGAAGCAGCTTTGGCTTCGCCTTCATCCCTCACCCTGTCCCTCTCGCCTGAGGGGAGAGGGGAGGCAGCCGCTTTAACTTCAGTAAGCGGAACGACCTTCGTTTCAGGAGGGTAGCAGAAGCCCGCGTCGGCACAGCCCTGATACGTAACCGTCAGCGTGGCATCTTTATCCGCCTGATTCACCGTGACGGGCACGCTTAAGCGCTGGCGATAAATTTCACTTTTACCGTAGAACTCGTCCTCATGCCATTCGCCAGCGGGCATCTGCAATGCGCCAACGTTAGCCTTTGCCGGCGTGATGCTGACCTGCTTGCGGTAGAGGTAGTAACCCTCTTTCACCTGCCAGGTCAGATTGAGATCGTGCTGGTTTTGCTGAAAGTCAAAAATGAACGCCTGGTCGGCGGGAATAAAGTTCGAACGGCCGGGCGCGTCAAACAAACCGGCAAATACTGACGTGCTGCACAGCAGCAGGATCAGCGTAAAGAAGCGTTGAGCCATGAGAGATAGTCGTTATCGCCGTGGACCACTGGCAGCACCAGCAGCTCCGGGGTTTGATAAGGATGATGAGACTTGAGGCAGTCAAGGAGCGCCTGCTGATTCGCCAGATTGGTTTTGAGCAACATCTGGACTTCATACTCCTGCTCCAGCTTGCCTTCCCAGTAATAAAGGGAGGTCGCGCCGGGGAGCAGCGTGACGCAGGCAGCCAGTTTTTCGGCCAGCACTTTGGCGGCGAGATCCTGGGCAGAGGCTTCATCAGGGGCGGTACAAAGTACGACAACAGCATCAGGCGTGTTCACAGTCGACCTCCTCATCACGAAAGTCTTCACTATATCACGCCATGCGATTGGTCATTAATGAAACGGGCCGCAGAGCGGCCCGATTTTAACTATTTTTACAACGGCTAACCGTTTACAGCACAATGCCACCGATGATAAAGCCGAGGACGACGCAAAGCGTAATCGCCACCACGCCCGGGATCAGGAACGCGTGGTTAAACACGTACTTACCGATGCGGGTTGAGCCGGTGTCATCCATCTCAACCGCGGCCAACAGGGTTGGGTAGGTTGGTAGCACGAACAGGGCGGAAACGGCCGCAAAAGAGGCAATCGCCGTCAGCGGCGTCACGCCCAGCATCAGTGCCGCAGGCATCAGCGCTTTGGTGGTGGCAGCCTGAGAGTAAAGCAGCGTCGCGGCAAAGAACAGTACCACCGCCAGCAGCCACGGGTAGTTGTGAAGCAGGTCGCCGGCAACGGTCTGGATGTCGCTGATGTGTGCTTTCACGAAGGTGTCACCGAGCCACGCCACGCCCAGTACGCACACGCAGGCGCTCATACCGGATTTGAAGGTGCTGGCGTTCAGCACTTCGCTGGTGTCGATTTTACAGGTGATGCTAATCAGCGTGGCGATGGTCAGCATGAATACCACAATCGCTTCGTTACGCGGCAGCACCGGGTTCTGGATCAGCCCCACGGTGTCGCTGATGGCGGTCGCGTAGAACATCACGGCGACGATACCGATCAGGAACAGTAGCACGGAGCGTTTCGCGTGCGGCTTCAGCTCGAAGACCTGGCTACCGCGCAGGCTCACTTCACCTTTTGCCAGACGCTCCTGGTAAACCGGATCGTCTTTCAGCTCGGCACCCAGGAAGTTACACAGCACGGCGGTAATCATCACCGCAATCAGCGTGACTGGAATACAGATCGCCAGCAGCGTCAGGTAGCTCACGCCCATCGGCTCAAGGATACCCGCGAAGAAGACTACGGCGGCTGAGATTGGCGACGCGGTGATCGCAATCTGCGACGCCACCACGGCAATAGAAAGTGGACGAGACGGGCGAATCCCCTGTTCTTTTGCCACCTCGGTGATCACCGGCAGCGTGGAGAACGCCGTGTGGCCGGTTCCCGCGAGAATGGTCATAAACCAGGTCACCAGCGGGGCAAGGAAGGTGATGTATTTCGGATGGCGGCGCAGCATGCGCTCCGCCAGGCTCACCAGGTAGTCCATACCGCCCGCCACCTGCATGGCCGCAATAGCGGCAATAACCGCCATGATGATTTCGATAACGTCAAAAGGGATTGCGCCGGGTTTAATCTGAAAGATAAGGGTAAGTACGAGCACCCCGAGACCGCCGGCAAAACCAATGCCGATACCCCCGAGCCGCGCGCCCAAATAAATCGCCAACAGGACGATGACGAGTTCTGCTCCAAACATAAAGACCTGCCTTGCTTATTAACAAGTTGATATTGAATTGTTGTATTTAGGTAACGCCTAAAAAGAAAAAAGGCACGTCACAAGTGACGTGCCTTTCGGAAGCCTAGCCTGAACTGTTACTGTTCGCTTTCATCGGTATATCGTTTCGCTTTATATGCCGGATGCATCAGGTTCTGGGCCGAGAAGATATCGTCCAGCTCGGCTTCGGTCAACAGTCCACGCTCCAGCACGACTTCACGCACGCTCTTACCGGTTTCGGCACAAATCTTACCAACGATGTCACCGTTGTGGTGGCCGATGAACGGGTTGAGGTAAGTAACGATCCCGATGGAGTTATAAACATAGCCTTCACAGACTTCTTTATTCGCGGTGATGCCGTTAATGCATTTTTCCAGCAGGTTGTAGCAGGCGTTAGTCAGGATGTGAATGGATTCAAACATCGCCTGGCCAATCACCGGCTCCATCACGTTCAGCTGCAGCTGACCGGCTTCGGAAGCCATGGTCACAGTGGTGTCGTTACCGATGACTTTGAAGCAAACCTGGTTCACCACTTCTGGCACTACCGGGTTAACTTTGGCTGGCATAATGGAAGAACCCGCCTGCAACTCTGGCAGGTTGATTTCGTTCAGGCCAGCGCGCGGGCCGGAGGAGAGCAGGCGCAGGTCATTACAGATTTTGGACAGTTTCACCGCCAGACGTTTCAGGGCGCTGTGTACCATTACGTACGCGCCGCAGTCGGATGTGGCTTCAATCAGGTCTTCCGCAGGCACCACCGGCAGGTTAGACACTTCCGCCAGCTTCTGAACCGCCAGCTGCTGATAGCCATCCGGGGTGTTCAGACGCGTACCGATGGCGGTTGCGCCCAGGTTCACTTCCAGCAGCAGCTCGGACGTGCGCAGCAGGTTTTTGGTCTCTTCGTTCAGCAGCACGTTAAACGCGTGGAATTCCTGACCGAGGGTCATTGGCACCGCGTCCTGCAGCTGGGTACGGCCCATTTTCAGAATGTCCTGGAACTCAACGGCCTTACGCTGGAAGCCATCGCCCAGCTGGTTGATCGCGTCGACCAGTTTGACCACGGAGGCATACACCGCGATACGGAAGCCGGTTGGGTAGGCGTCGTTGGTGGACTGGCATTTGTTAACGTGGTCGTTCGGGTTGAGGTACTGGTATTCACCTTTCTGGTGGCCCATCAGCTCAAGGCCGATGTTTGCCAGTACTTCGTTGGTATTCATGTTGACGGAGGTACCCGCGCCGCCCTGATAGACGTCAACCGGGAACTGGTCCATGCATTTGCCGTTGTTCAGCACTTCATCGCAGGCAGCGATAATCGCATTTGCCGCGCTTTTAGGAATGGTTTGCAGCTCTTTGTTCGCCAGTGCTGCGGCTTTCTTCACCATCACCATGCCACGGACAAACTCAGGGATATCGCTGATTTTGCTGTTGCTGATGTAGAAGTTTTCAATCGCTCTCAGAGTGTGAACACCATAGTAGGCATCCGCTGGAACTTCCCTGGTACCCAACAAGTCTTCTTCGATACGAATGTTGTTTAACATGTGAACCTTCTTTTCAAGCTGCCGATGGATTGTACTAAACACATAACATATATGTGGTTTTGAATATTTTCTGACCGACGATTATTCCCTCAATCGGCCAGATGTTCGAGATCATATGCTGATGATAGCGAATTGCCGTAAGCTGGATCACTTATTATCGACCCGATTCCATGATAATTATTAATCTGTGAAATGTGTCACCGCTTTAATATTTCCGAAAAAAATATCCGTGCAAACCGATTGAATTTTGGCTAACCGTCTCCATCTCTTACAGACGCGTGACGCGAACACATTCAGACAGGGGCCAGATGGCACCTGCCACACAGGAGATGCCAGTGCGCTGGATACCGTTTATTGCTTTCTTTCTCTATGTTTACATTGAGATTTCTATTTTCATTCAGGTAGCTCACGTGCTGGGCGTCCTGCTGACGCTGATTCTGGTGATCTTCACCTCCGTCATCGGCATGTCGCTGGTGCGTAATCAGGGTTTCAAAAATTTCCTGATAATGCAGCAGAAGATGGCCGCAGGCGAAAGCCCGGCAGAAGAGATGATCAAAAGCGTGTCGCTGATTATTGCTGGCCTGCTGCTGATCCTGCCGGGGTTCTTCACCGACTTCCTCGGCCTGCTGTTGCTGTTGCCGCCCGTACAGAAGCACCTGACCATGAAGCTGCTGCCGCACCTGCGCTTCAGCCGCATGCCGGGCGGCGGGTTCAGCACAGGGCCAGGCGATACCTTCGAAGGGGAGTATCAGCGCAAGGATGAACAGCGCGACCGTTTAGACCATAAAGACGATCGATAATTTTTTTGCCCGGTGGCTTCGCTTACCGGGCCTACGGATTTTTCCGCTTCGGTAAAAATGCCCACAGCCCCGCCAGCATGACGATGGCGTACGCACTCTTCCATCCCACCATCGCCAGCAACAGCAGGCACAGCACGCCCCCGACGACCGCCAGTGCTTTATAGCGACCTTTCAGCAGACGACAGCCCGCCAGCATGCACAGCAGGTAGATCATGATGAAAATACCGTTGGCGTAGATAATTAGAGCATCGAGGTTGATGTCGAGAAGATAAATACCCAGCGAGCTCAGGACGCAGCAGCCCAGCACGGCATTCAGCGCATTCATCGGGAGCTGACGTTTAGACAACCGCGCGAGGCGGCTCTCAGGTTTGTAGCGCGCCTGTGACCACACCAGACGGGCGAAGCTCTGGATATAAATGTTGAGGCTGGCAAAGCAGGCGAGATAGCCAATCACACAGGCCACCCATAGCGCCTTCACGCCGAAAAGTTTAACCACGATACCCGGTAGCGATGCGGCGGCGGCTTTATCTTCGCCGAACGCGTTGAAGTGCAGCACCAGCACGGTACAGGCCCAATATACGGTGCCCGCCAGCAGTAAACCAATCATCAGAGCGCGGGGAAAATCACGCTCGGGCTGTTTAAACTCGGATGCCAGGTGAGCGAACGCTTCAAGGCCAACAAAACACCAGAACATGACGGATAACGCAGCGAAAAGCTGTGAATGGTCGATATCGTTTATTGCAGGGAAGGGGATATCTGCTACGGTAATGTTACCCGCAAACCAGATGGCGACGATCAGCACGACGATCAACGCTGCAACCAGCGTTTGCAGATTCGCGCTTGAACTGGCCCCGCGCGAGCCCACCCACCAGACAATCGCCAGCGTACCCAGCTCAGCCAGCAGCAGTTGTTCGTCGTGCCAGCCAAACAGCGCCTGTCCAAAGCCGGTGGCGATATGCAGGGCTGCCGGAAGGCCAACGGGTATTACCGACAAAAACAGCCAGCCGGTTACGCGCTCCATGCGCGGACCAAACGCCATGCCGACAAAATGCGCCACGCCGCCCGCGCTGGGGAAGTGCCGCCCGAGTATGGCAAACACAATCGCCACCGGGAACACCAGCAGGATCAGCACCGGCCATGCCCAAAGACTGTTATTTCCGGCGACCAGCGCCGCCAGTGCCGGTACGGCAAACACGCCGGTACCTAACAAGGAGGTTGAAAGCAGGCCAACGCCCTGCGCCAGCCCCAGCTCCTGTCTGAGTCCACTCATTTACCTTGCCCTGCCACCATCAAAAGAGAGTGGATGGTAACACTTTCGCAAATTTTTTTTCGATTCCCCCTTGAAGGGGTAAAAAGCTATCCCCATCTCTCAGGGCACTAGTCGGAAAACCGCATGCGGGCCGGCGTCATCCATAACTGATAATGACTTTCTCAAAGGAGAGCTATCAATGAGTATTCGTCCGTTACATGATCGTGTGATCGTCAAACGTAAAGAAGTTGAAACCAAGTCTGCTGGCGGCATCGTTCTGACCGGTTCTGCAGCAGCCAAATCAACGCGTGGCGAAATCATCGCTGTCGGTAAGGGCCGCATCCTGGAAAACGGAACTGTGCAGCCGCTGGACGTTAAAGTTGGTGACATCGTAATTTTCAACGATGGCTACGGCGTGAAATCCGAGAAGATCGACAATGAAGAAGTGTTGATCATGTCCGAGAGCGACATTCTGGCAATTGTTGAAGCGTAATTTACGCACGAGAATTTGAGGAAATAAGAACATGGCAGCTAAAGACGTAAAATTCGGTAACGACGCTCGTGTAAAAATGCTCCGCGGCGTAAACGTACTGGCAGATGCAGTTAAAGTGACCCTGGGCCCGAAAGGCCGTAACGTAGTGCTGGATAAATCCTTCGGCGCGCCAACCATCACCAAAGATGGTGTTTCCGTTGCACGTGAAATCGAGCTGGAAGACAAGTTCGAAAACATGGGCGCGCAGATGGTGAAAGAAGTTGCCTCTAAAGCGAACGACGCTGCAGGCGACGGTACCACCACCGCGACCGTACTGGCGCAGGCTATCATCACTGAAGGCCTGAAAGCCGTTGCTGCGGGCATGAACCCAATGGATCTGAAACGTGGTATCGACAAAGCTGTCGCATCCGCTGTTGAAGAACTGAAAGCGCTGTCCGTACCGTGCTCTGACTCTAAAGCCATTGCTCAGGTTGGTACTATCTCCGCTAACTCCGACGAAACCGTAGGTAAACTGATCGCTGAAGCGATGGATAAAGTCGGTAAAGAAGGCGTGATCACCGTTGAAGACGGTACCGGTCTGGAAGACGAACTGGACGTGGTTGAAGGTATGCAGTTCGACCGCGGTTACCTGTCCCCATACTTCATCAACAAGCCAGAAACTGGCGCTGTTGAGCTGGAAAGCCCGTTCATCCTGCTGGCTGACAAGAAAATCTCCAACATCCGCGAAATGCTGCCAGTGCTGGAAGCCGTTGCGAAAGCAGGCAAGCCGCTGGTTATCATCGCTGAAGATGTTGAAGGCGAAGCGCTGGCGACCCTGGTGGTTAACACCATGCGCGGCATCGTGAAAGTGGCTGCGGTTAAAGCACCTGGCTTCGGCGATCGCCGTAAAGCAATGCTGCAGGATATCGCTACCCTGACCGGTGGTACCGTGATCTCCGAAGAGATCGGTATGGAGCTGGAAAAAGCGACCCTGGAAGACCTGGGCCAGGCGAAACGCGTTGTGATCAACAAAGACACCACCACCATCATCGACGGTGTGGGTGAAGAAGCCGCTATTCAGGGCCGTGTTGGTCAGATCCGTAAGCAGATCGAAGAAGCCACTTCTGATTACGACCGTGAAAAACTGCAGGAGCGCGTAGCGAAACTGGCTGGCGGCGTTGCGGTAATCAAAGTTGGTGCGGCGACCGAAGTTGAAATGAAAGAGAAGAAAGCACGCGTTGACGATGCCCTGCACGCGACCCGTGCTGCGGTAGAAGAAGGCGTAGTTGCTGGTGGTGGTGTCGCGCTGGTACGTGTAGCCGCTAAGCTGGCTGGCCTGACCGCTCAGAACGAAGACCAGAACGTGGGTATCAAAGTTGCGCTGCGCGCAATGGAAGCTCCTCTGCGTCAGATCGTGTCCAACGCCGGTGAAGAGCCGTCTGTGGTTGCGAACAACGTGAAAGCGGGTGAAGGTAACTACGGTTACAACGCGGCAACTGAAGAATACGGCAACATGATCGACTTCGGTATCCTGGACCCAACTAAAGTGACCCGTTCTGCTCTGCAGTACGCGGCATCTGTAGCTGGCCTGATGATCACGACCGAGTGCATGGTAACCGACCTGCCAAAAGGCGACGCGCCTGACTTAGGTGCTGCTGGTATGGGCGGCATGGGTGGAATGGGCGGCATGATGTAATCATGTTGTTCTGAACCTCTCAGAACGAACCCCGGGCAGAAATGTCCGGGGTTTTTTATTGCCGCTACTCAAATGTTCCCTTTACGCATGCTGCGCCTTCGCGCACCATCTGGCGGCCTTTCGCCCAGACCTCGCGGATCTTCAGGTCATCCGTCAGCACCAGGAAATCGGCATCGCATCCGGGCGCGAGCCGCCCCTTATGCTCCAGCCCGAGAAACTCCGCTACGTTACGCGTAAACGGCAGAAGCGCCTCCTCCAGCGGCAGGTGATACCGGCTGACCAGTTGCTGCAGCGTCTGAGGCAGAGATTCGAACCCGGCTACACCAATGCCCACCAGATTACCGTTCGCGTCAAAATTCGGTTGGCTGCCGTTACCATCCGAGCTGAGCGTAAGCCGGTTAAACGGCACCTGCGCTTCACGGGCCGTCGCGATGGCGGTGGCGGCATCAATGGGCTCACTGATGCTGGTGGTGATGTCGATATAGCCCCCATCGCGGGCATAATCCAGCGCGGCGAGGAACAGCGCCTGGTCGCGGTTAACGTGGGTTGGCAGCAGCTTCGTGCGGGGCACGTCGGCGTTTTTCAGGATGTTAAGCAGCGGCTCCAGCAGCTTCGGGCTGTTGCCGAGGTGAAACACGGATATGCCCGCTTTAGCGCCCAGCAGCCCGCCGACGCGCGACTGGGCGGCCATATTCGCGAGCTGGTCATCTGCTGGTGCGGAAGAGCGATGGTCGGAAATCGCGCATTTCACGCCGATGATTTTATCAATCAGCGCCACATCCTTTTCGATGCTGCCGGTAATCGTCGGAGAAGGCAGCCCATACGCGCCTGTCAGCATCCACGCGCTGATCCCTTCATGCTCAAGCGCCCGCGTTTTTGCCAGCAGAGATTCGGGGTGGCGGGTCACGCCGTCGGTACCCAGCAGGCCAACAACGGAGGTGATGCCCGCCGCCACCAGCGCGGACAACCGTACCTCCGGCGTCCGGGTGTGCGGACCGGCTTCACCGCCGCCGCCGATCAGGTGTACGTGCTGATCGATAAAGCCCGGGCAAACCACCGCCCCGGCGAGATCGGTTTCAGGACAGCTAAGCTGCATTGCTGCGCGATCCGTTTTTTCAATCGCGATGATTTTTCCCCCGGCGATGAGCAGATCGCAACGTCCCTGATCCTCCGGCGCGTAAAGGTGCACATTGCGGAAAAGATGGGGTTCCAGCACTGAAAAATCCATTTTTATCTCCTCAGAAGAGTAGCTGCATTACCCACATTGAGAGCAGGGCGTTAATAACGCAGACGGTAATGATGTGTGGATAATACTTCGGGTTAACGCCTGCGGTGCCCAGGCAGCGGCCGGTGTTTTGCACCGGATTGCCCATCAGATAGATGGCGGGCAGCAGAACGGTGGCATCGTGGCCGTTGAGCGTGCCGGCAGCCACCAGGCTGGCGCAAACCCCCACGCCGCCGCCCATACTCATCACCGAGGCCAGCAGGACCGTTGCCGCCGCGCCCGGAAGCCCCCACAGGGCCATAATTGGCTCGCAAATATTGCCAACAATATCCAGCAGGCCGGTCACCTTGAGCGCCTGAATGATGACAAACGCCATAACCACGTTCGGCAGCAGGCTGGTGGTGGCGATGGTAAAGCCTCGGCGGGCGCCATCGATAAACATGTCCATGATATTTTTACGCGGCTGGGCGATCATTTTTTTCCTCCTGAATACGACGATCTTCCATGTGAGCGATCCACAGACGCAGGAGGTTCGCGCCAACAAATTTAAACATCAGTATGACGGCCAGCGGCGTGATTACCGGGACGGTAATAAACGTGAAGAGTGCGGCGCCGGAAGAAAAATAGTTGGTAATGATGGCGCTACCGCTGGTCTGGAAGGTGGCGAAAATGGCGCGCTCGCGATCGGTAATAGCCCCTTCGTCGGTCAACTCTTTGGTCATCCCTGCTGCGGCATCGGTATTTTGCAGGTTGGCGATGAGGGCCAGAGAGCAGACGCCCGGTACGCCAAGCAGTGGGCGCAAAATGGGCGTCATCAGCTGTTGCGCGGCACGCAGCCCGCCCAGCCCCTCGGTGACGGCAATGATCCCGAGCGATAAAATGACCGAAGGCGCCAGTTCAAGGGCAAATAAGAAACCGTCTTTCGCCCCCGTGCCGCCCTCACCGCGAAACGTTAGCGCGCCGTTCACCGGACCGAAGCTGCCGTTTAGGACGGTAAAATCCAGCACGCGCCACCATTCGGTACTTTTGGCGAAAAAGCCTGAGAAAAATACGATGGTGAGCACAAACGCCAGATAGCCCACCCATGTTACCTTTTCCTCTCCTGAGGATGATGCACTCATGAAACCCCCTGTTTTAATCGCGTACAAAAGTTGTACGTCGCAACACTAAAAACGATCGAGGGCTAAAACACGATATCCCAAAGGGCATTATCAGAATTCATTTAAGATGTCGGAGGAGTGATGTACGGAATCCGGCTCGCAGAAATGCGCGGGGATTTTTCTTTTAGTCATCTTTTAGGTATAAGATTTACACACGGACAATTACTGTCCAGCTTATTGAAAACGAGGAATAACATGCGCGTAAAAGTCTGTGCAGGGATCGTAGGAGCAGCGTTGCTGCTGGCGGGTTGTAGCTCCAGCAATGAACTGTCGGCAGCGGGCCAGGGCGTTCGCTTTGTGGAAGATAAGCCAGGCAGCGAATGCCAGCTGTTAGGCACGGCCACCGGTGAACAAAGTAACTGGATGTCGGGTCAGCACGGTGAAGAAGGCGGCTCTATGCGCGGCGCGGCGAATGCCTTGCGTAACCAGGCTGCTGCAATGGGGGGGAACGTGATTTACGGCGTGAGCAGCCCGACGCAAGGAATGCTTTCCAGCTTCGTGCCAACGGCCAGCCAGATGAGCGGCCAGGTCTATAAGTGCCCGAACTGAGTTTACTTGCTGATGGCGCTGCGCCCCACCTCGTAGGGCAGGTAAGCGTAGCGCCACCTGCCTTTTAGCGCTGCCGCAGTTGCAAATCCAGCGGCGTCTTACTCGGCTCTCCGCCAATCTCGCGTGCCAGCTTCGGCACCATATAACCTGAAACCAGCGTTAACAGCTCGCGCATAATCTGTCGGGCTTCCTCATCCGTCACCATGAAATGCGCCGCGCCCTGCACGCGATCCAGCACATGCAGGTAATAGGGCATAACGCCTGCGTCAAACAAGGCATTGCTGAGATCGGCCAGCACCCGGGCGCTGTCGTTCACGCCGCGCAACAATACGCTCTGGTTGAGCAGCGTCACGCCCGCCTTACGCAGACGCGCCATCGCCGCGCGAAATTCATCGTCGATTTCATTCGCGTGGTTGATATGGTTTACCAGCAGCACCTGTAGACGTGACTGCTCCAGGCGCGTGACCAGGGCGTCGGTAATACGCGCCGGGATGACGATCGGTAAACGGCTGTGAATGCGCAGACGTTTGATGTGCGGGATGGCTTCAAGCTGCGTCAAAAGCCAGTCCAGTTCATGATCTTTTGCCATCAGCGGGTCACCGCCGGAAAAAATAATCTCATCCAGCTCTGGATGGGCGGCGATATAGTCCAGCGCAACCTGCCAGTTGCGCTTATTTCCCTGGTTTTCGGCATACGGGAAGTGCCGACGGAAGCAGTAACGACAATTTACCGCACAGCCGCCTTTTACCAGCAGCAGGGCGCGATTGAGATATTTGTGCAGTAAACCCGGCACCACGCTGTTTTGCTCTTCCAGCGGATCGGTGCTGTAGCCCGGCGCTGTAATAAACTCATCCTGCGACGTAAGGGTTTGTTTTAATAAAGGATCGTCAGGGTTGCCTTTTTCCATGCGCGCAACAAACGCGCGGGGAACGCGCAGGGCGAAAAGTCGCTTTGCCTCACGGCCAGCAAGCAACTCCGGATGCTGATCGAGGTCTAAAAGACGCAGCAATTCATCAGGACTGGTGATTACATCGGCAAGTTGCGATAACCAATCTTCTCTGGATGGGGTGTTTAGGGTTACAATATGCGCCATTTTGTGGCTTAGCTACCAGTTAACAAATTTAGAGGGCCTTATGGCAACGTACTATAGCAACGATTTTCGTGCTGGTCTTAAAATCATGATGGACGGCGAACCGTACGCGGTTGAAGCCAGCGAATTCGTTAAACCAGGTAAAGGCCAGGCATTCGCACGCGTTAAGCTGCGCCGCCTGCTGACCGGCACCCGTGTTGAGAAAACCTTCAAATCTACTGACTCCGCTGAAGGCGCTGATGTTGTCGATATGAACCTGACTTACCTGTACAACGACGGTGAGTTCTGGCACTTCATGAACAACGAAACCTTCGAGCAGCTGTCTGCTGACGCGAAAGCGATTGGCGATAACGCGAAGTGGCTGCTGGATCAGGCTGAGTGCATCGTGACCCTGTGGAACGGCCAGCCTATCGCCGTTACCCCACCAAACTTTGTTGAGCTGGAAATCGTTGAAACCGATCCAGGTCTGAAAGGTGACACCGCGGGTACTGGCGGCAAGCCAGCAACGCTCTCCACCGGCGCTGTGGTGAAAGTACCGCTGTTCGTACAGATCGGTGAAGTGATCAAAGTGGATACTCGCTCCGGCGAATACGTATCTCGCGTGAAGTAATTTACGTCATGATTCGAGGCGCAGCGCCCGCTGCGCCTGATTTTTGCAGGCAGGGATGATGAAACGTACCGTTAAAATTCTGCTTCTGTTAGCGCTCTCCAGCGTACTGCTTTCCGGCTGTAACACCGCCCGTGGCATGGGGGAAGATATCCAGGACCTCGGTCATATCATTTCTCACGCCGCCAGCTAAGTCCGTCTAATTTTCCTAAAATTGCTTCCTTTTCCGTCAATCGGCGGGATCTTGTCTATTCTTAAGTTGCTATACACAAAACAACTTTGGCTATAAAAGGAAGATATTATGGTTAAGAAAACAATTGCAGCGATCTTTTCTGTCCTCGTGCTTTCCTCCGTGTTGACTGCATGTAATACCACCCGCGGCGTAGGGGAAGATATCTCCGACGGTGGTAACGCGATTTCTGGTGCAGCAACTAAAGCTCAGAACTAATGAAGCATGGACGGTACGGCACGTGAGTTTCACCGTACCGTCAATTCTCTGCTTCCTGCAGGGATAAAAACGGTGAAAAGCGTGTATCCATATGCAGCTTCATGCGGATATTTCGTTTATAGGTATAAACCGTTTTTCCGTTAATGCTCAGGTGAGCGGCTATCTTTTGGTTGCTCGCGCCGTCCATCCATAACGTCAACACTTTCTCCTCCTGTCGTGTCAGCAAGGGGGCGGCCACCGTCGGGCGGTACGTGCTTGCGCGCGAAATTAACGCGTCATTGATAACCGTCGCGATTTCCTCAAGAGGGGCATTTTTCATTAGCGAAGACCAGACCGGGAAGTTCCCGAGCCAGGTCGCCAGGTCCTTGTCCTCTCCCGATTGCAGCATAATAAAAGGTAATTTTTCGCTGGCATTCAGCAAAGAAGAGAGTTGCTGGAAATGGTGAATATCCTGCCTGAAACCATGCAGGTCAGCGATGACCAGCTCAGGTTTCCATTGCAGAATGTGCTCCCTGGCGAGGAATAGATTGTTCAGCCCGGTCACAACGTAGTGCCCCGGGAACAAACCGGAATGATTGAGCCATGCTTCAAACCCGGTGCGGGTGAAGTGACAACGGTCAATCAAAAGAATCTTGAACATATTTTATTCGCAGTCGGCTAGTGGTTTGGCTTCCTGCCATCAGAAAGCACATCATCATAGAGAAGTCCGATGAGCTATAAATGCCTGAACTCCGCGCCATACTGCGGCTATTTCTGGGCTTAACGCGTTCATCAGAAAATGATTGAAAAAAAATCACACGCTAACCAAAATATGGGGTGTTATCTGCCTTGCGGGACGACCCGTAAGCGCTTCCTTCATCGGGGACGGCCCCAACTGTTTTAAGTTAAGGAGCCCGAGATGTCCTGGATTATTCTCTTTATTGCTGGTCTGCTCGAAGTGGTATGGGCGATTGGTCTCAAGTACACCCACGGATTTACCCGCCTGACGCCCAGCGTTATTACCGTTACGGCGATGATCGTGAGCATTGTTCTGCTATCGTGGGCAATGCGTTCTCTGCCCGTGGGAACGGCCTATGCCGTCTGGACGGGGATCGGTGCCGTAGGCGCGGCGATTACCGGCATTCTGCTGCTGGGTGAGTCAGCGAGCCTGGCGCGCATTGCCAGCCTCGCTCTGATTGTTGCCGGTATCATTGGGCTGAAGCTCAGTACCCATTAACGGGGCTGTTTTACCCAAATAAGTTTCGACACATCAAACCCCTGTCGGGTCGCGACGTCCAGCATCTGCTGTTTCATTTCTGACGAAATAGTTGGCGTGCGGGAAAGTATCCACAGATAGTCGCGATCCGGCCCGCAGACCAGCGCGTGACGGTACTCTCTGTCGAGCGCTATCACGTTATAGCCGCCATAAAACGGGCCGAAGAAAGAGACTTTGAGCGCGGCCCGTCGCGGGTCGCCAGTGAAGTAGGCTTTCCCGACCGACTGCTGCCACATCTCACGATCGGGATTATAGCCCCGGTTGATCACCTGAATACCGCCATCATCCATTGGGCTGTAATTTGCAGTAACCTTCTCTAAGCCCTGCTCAAACCGATGGTCGAGGCGCGCGATTTCATACCATGTTCCAAGGAAGCGTTGTGCATCAAAAGGCGTGACGACGGTAACGCCAGGAGGTGGGGTAGGGGAACTGCATGCAACCACTAAAAACGCGGCTGTCACCGCGGCGATAACAGGCAAAATGCGCATAGGAGTTTCCTTACTGTTTTTTGTTAAGTGTAGATGACGGCAAGGAAAATGTGGTTTTTGTGCGGTGTGTTTCGCCGGGTAAGCGCAGCGCTACCCGGCAATGTTTTACTGCAGCGCGTCGAGGATACGGTATGCCGCCTCAACTCGCGCCGGGTTCGGATAGCTTTTATTCGCCAGCATCACAATGCCGAGCTGCTTTTCAGGAATAAAGGCCACGTAGCTGCCAAACCCGCCGGTGGAGCCCGTTTTGTGCACCCATGAGGCCTTAACCAGGGGAACGGGTGGATTCACTTCTCTCGCAGGCAACGGTGCCAGCGCCACCTTGTTATCACTGCCTCCGACGACGGTTTTGGCATCGACTGGCCAGTTAAGCATCTCCCAACCTAACCCCTGATACATGGCACCCACGCGCCAGTAGCGAGACTGCGCCAGCGTAATGCCTTGCTTCAGGGACGAATCCTGCAGTGCGTCAGGGGCCATATTGGCCATCACCCAGCTCGCCATATCCTGCACATTGGTTTTCACGCCATATGCCTCTGCGTCCAGCATGCCCGGTGAAACGTGGACCGCTTTACCGTCACGATATCCCCAGGCGTAATGCGCCTCCTCCGCTTTCGGAACGTTAATCCAGGTATGATCCAGCTTGAGCGGCTTAAAGACCCGCGTCGTCATGGCCTGCTCATAGCTCATGCCGGAAGGTTTGACCGCCAGCGCGCCAAAAAGACCGATGCTGGAGTTGGCGTAAAGACGCGTTGTGCCCGGCTTCCACTGAGGCTGCCAGTTTTGATAGAAGCGCAGCAGGGATGCGTTATCTGTGACCTCATCGGGCACCTGTAAAGGCAGGCCACCGGCGGTGTAGGTTGCCAGATCCAGCATGCGAATCCCTTGCCACTGCTTGCCGGTCAGATCAGGCCAATATTTGCTTACCGGATCGCCCAGCGAAATTTCGCCGCGGGCAATAGCATCGCCCCCCAGCACGCCGGTGAAGGTTTTACTTATAGAGCCCAGCTCGAACAGGGTTTGCGGGGTGACGGGTTTGTTCGCCGCGATATCGGCCTTTCCAAAGGTAAAGTAGTGTGGCTGGCCCTGATAAATCACGGCCACCGCCATGCCTGGAATACCCTGCGCTTTCATCAGGGGCGTAACGTTACGTTCTACCACGTCAGCCAGCTGTTTTTCCGACATCGGCGCGGCGAGTACAGAGCAGGATGTGCTGAGCAGCAGGGCGCAGCAAAGGAATTTTTTCATCATCAATTATCTTCCATAATAGCAGGTCAAGGGAGTGTCCGGGCCCGGCAGACCGCTGTAGTCTGTTGGATTTGACTATGGCTGACAAACGGTTAAATTTAGCATGAGCTGTTAATTTTTCTAACGGATGGAACAATGACCCGCAGCTATCTTCCGCTTAATTCGCTTCGCGCCTTCGAAGCGGCCGCCCGGCACCTCAGTTTTACGCATGCAGCGATAGAGCTGAACGTCACCCATTCCGCCATCAGCCAGCACGTTAAGGCGCTGGAGCAGCATCTGAATTGCCAGCTGTTTGTCCGCGTCTCGCGCGGCCTGATGCTGACCACGGAGGGTGAAAATCTGCTGCCGGTGCTGAATGATTCATTCGATCGTATCGCCGGAATGCTGGATCGCTTTGCCAGCCAGCGCGCTCAGGAGAAGCTAAAAATTGGCGTAGTAGGGACTTTCGCCACGGGTATCCTGTTCTCTCATCTCGCGGACTTTCGCCGCTGTTATCCGCATATCGATCTTCACCTTTCCACCCATAACAACCGCGTCGATCCGGCTGCTGAAGGGCTTGATTATACGATCCGCTACGGCGGAGGGGCGTGGCACGGCACCGAGGCGCAATTCCTGTGCCCTGCGCCGCTGGCGCCGCTTTGCTCGCCCGAAATCGCCGCCGTGCTCCAGTCTCCGGCCGACATCCTGAAGTTTACCCTGCTGCGCTCTTACCGACGCGACGAATGGTCGGCGTGGATGCAGGCGGCAGGCGAGCATCCTCCGTCGCCAACGCACCGGGTGATGGTGTTTGATTCGTCTGTCACCATGCTGGAAGCCGCACAGGCAGGTATGGGCATTGCCATTGCGCCTGTCGATATGTTTACCCATTTGCTGAACAGCGAGCGCATCGTGCAGCCGTTTACAACGCAAATTGATCTGGGCAGTTATTGGTTAACGAGACTGCAGTCGCGGGCTGAAACGTCCGCAATGCGTGAATTTGCCCAGTGGCTGGTGGCAAAGATGCAGAAATAAAAGGCCCGCCGGATGGCGGGCCAGAAGCGTCAGATAGTGACAACGGCAATCAGCGTCACCACGGTCAGGATGGTTGCCAGCCCGTAGAACACCCATTTACCGCTCGGCACATGGATTTTCAGGTCATGCATCGCATGGTGAATGCGGTGCAGGCCGCACCACAGTGGCAGGACGATCATCAGGAAGATGAACACGCGGCCAATAAAGCTGCTCGCAAACGCCAGCACGCGCTCGTAGCTCAGCGCATCGCCCGGAAACAGCCCCAGCGGCAGCATAATGCCGACCAGCAGGATGATCACCGGGGCGATGATGGCACTCCACATGCCGCCTGCGCCAAACAGGCCCCAGAAGACCGGCTCGTCTGAACGTTTTGGATTTGGATTGATCACAGTAGTCTCCTTACCAGAACAGTGCGACAAACAGAATGACAACAGTGACCAGGATCGTCACTGCCCATAGCCCTTTAATGACTGGCTCCGGCCCCATTTTTTCGTCTTTAATGATGATGTTTGCCGCTTTTGGCGCCAGTTCAAACCAGGTTTTGGTATGAAGTAGCGCCGCCGCGAGCGCGATCAGGTTCAGAACCACGATGATTGGGTTTTGCAGGAAACCGACAAAGTTCGCCCAGGTTTCCGGCCCGTGTTTAAGGGCAAAAACGCCATACATTAACTCAAGGCTGAACCAGACCGCCGGTACCGCCGTGCCTTCACGCAGCATATAGAAGCGATAAAACGGCAGGTTTTTCCACCAGGTGGACGGCACAGGCCGCACGTAGGCTTTGCGTTTAGTCGTCATCATGCACTCCTTAGCGTGGTTTCAGGGTAGCGATAAGAAAGTCTTTCGAGCTTTCCACTTTACCCTGCTGAATTGCGGCGGCCGGGTCGACGTGCTTCGGACAGACTTCGGAGCAGTAGCCCACAAACGTACAGGTCCAGACGCCGTTCTGGCCGTTTAGCTGCGCCATACGTTCTTTTTTGCCGTGGTCGCGGCTGTCTTCGTTATAGCGGTGCGCCAGGGTAATGGCGGCCGGGCCGATGAACTCCGGGTTCAGGCCAAACTGAGGACAGGCGGCGTAACACAGGCCGCAGTTGATGCAGCCGGAGAACTGATGGTATTTCGCCATCTGCGCCGGCGTCTGGGTGTTCGGACCCTGGTCCGGCGTGCGCGGGTTGCCGATGATGTACGGCTTAATCGCTTCCAGGCTTTCGATAAAGTGGGTCATATCGACCACCAGATCGCGCTCAATCGGGAAGTTGCCCAGCGCTTCAACCTTAATGCCTTTGGTGTAGTCACGCAGGAAGGTTTTACAGGCCAGCTTCGGCACCTTGTTGACCATCATGCCGCAGGAGCCGCAGATCGCCATGCGGCAGGACCAGCGGTAGCTCAGGTCCGGCGCCAGGTTGTCTTTGATATAGCCGAGCGCATCCAGGAGGGAGGTTTGCTCGTCATAAGGCACTTCGTAGAAAGCGCTGTGGGGGGCGGTATCCACTTCCGGATTGTAGCGCACCACTTCAACTTTCAATTTTTGCATCTCAGCCATTCGCCTTCTCCTTCTTCTCGGCGGCTTCTGCTTCTGCGCCATACACGCGTTTAGCCGGTGGCAGCGTGGTGATTTTCACGTCGCTGTAGTCCAGACGCGTGGTGCCATCCGCATCGCGCCAGGCGAGAGTGTGTTTCAGGAAATTGACGTCGTCACGTTCGGTGCAGCCTTCGTCCAGACGCTGGTGGGCGCCGCGAGACTCTTTACGCGCCAGCGCAGAGTGCGCCATACATTCCGCGACGTTCAGGCCGTGGCCAAGCTCAATGGTATAGAGCAGGTCGGTGTTGAAGACGCTGGAGGTATCGGTGATGCGCACGCGCTTGAAGCGCTCCTGAAGCTCCGCCAGCTTGTCGACGGTTTTCTGCATCAGTTCCGGCGTACGGTAGATACCGCAGCCTTCTTCCATCGACAGGCCCATCTCGTCGCGGATCTTTGACCAGTTCTCGTTGCCTTCCTGGTTCACCAGATCCTTCAGGCGTTTTTCAACGTCTGTGACCTGCGCATCCAGCGCCGTACCGTTTGCTTCGTCTGCGGTCGCCGCACGCTCCATGGCGCGCTCGCCCGCCATGCGGCCAAAGACGACCAGCTCTGCCAGCGAGTTAGAGCCCAGACGGTTGGCGCCGTGCAGGCCGACGGAGGAACACTCGCCCACCGCGAAAAGCCCTTTAATGCGGGTTTCACACTGCTGGTCGGTTTCAATCCCGCCCATGGTGTAGTGCGCGGTTGGGCGTACCGGAATCGGCTCTTTCACCGGGTCGACGCCCACGTAGGCTTTTGCCAGTTCGCAGATAAACGGCAGACGCTCCAGCAGTTTCTTCTCGCCCAGGTGACGCAGGTCGAGATAGACCACGTCGCCGCGTGGCGTTGAGATGGTGTTGCCCTTGCGCCACTCGTGCCAGAAGGCCTGAGAAACTTTGTCGCGCGGGCCGAGCTCCATGTATTTGTTTTTCGGCTCGCCGAGCGGGGTTTCCGGGCCCATGCCGTAATCCTGCAGATAGCGGTAGCCGTTTTTGTTGACCAGAATACCGCCTTCACCGCGGCAGCCTTCCGTCATCAAAATGCCGGAGCCCGGCAGGCCGGTTGGGTGATACTGCACAAACTCCATATCGCGCAACGGCACGCCGTGGCTCAGCGCCATGCCCATCCCGTCGCCGGTGACGATGCCGCCGTTGGTGTTGTAGCGATAGACGCGACCTGCACCGCCCGTTGCCATCACCACCGCATTGGCGCGGATCTGGACGAGCGTGCCTTCCATCATATTCATCGCCACCAGGCCACGTGCATGACCGTCATCGACCAGAATGTCGAGGACAAAATGTTCATCGAAGCGCTGAATTTGTGGGAACTGAAGGGAGGTCTGGAAGAGGGTGTGCAGCATGTGGAAGCCGGTCTTATCGGCGGCGAACCAGGTGCGTTCGATTTTCATGCCACCGAAGCGGCGGACGTTAACGCTGCCGTCCGGGCGGCGGCTCCACGGACATCCCCACTGTTCAAGCTGGGTCATTTCCGTGGGGCAATGGTGAACAAAGTAGTCAACGACATCCTGCTCGCAAAGCCAGTCGCCCCCTGCAACCGTGTCGTGGAAATGGTATTCGAAGCTGTCATGATCCTGCGCGACGGCGGCGGATCCTCCTTCTGCTGCCACCGTGTGGCTGCGCATCGGATAGACTTTTGAAATCAATGCGATTTTAGCATTCGGGTTGGCTTGTGCCGCAGCAATTGCAGCGCGTAATCCAGCCCCGCCAGCGCCTATTACGGCAAGATCGGCTTGAAAAGTTTGCACGACATTCCTCCAGATTTTTGTTTTCCCGCAATGCGATGAACTAAAGGACGTTCACCTGCCCGAACGGGCGATTGCGGAAGCGATTCCACTGCTCCTTTATGGGTATAACAGTATAACCGCGTAGATGTGAGGGAAATTTGACGTGTTCGATTTTTTTGCTGTTCTGTGCGGTGATTTATCATCGTGATTGATGAAATGCATCACAGAATAATCCACATAAATGAAATACGCGTTTTTACTGCGCAAAATTTGTCTCTGCCACTGCTAACGAGTAGACTTCGTGCCCTTGTCTGAAATCGGAGAAAAACTCATGAGCGAAACGGCCACCTGGCAGCCGAGCGCATCCATCCCAAATCTGTTAAAACGCGCCGCAATTATGACGGAGATCCGCCGTTTCTTTGCCGACCGCGGCGTCCTGGAGGTGGAAACCCCGTGCATGAGTCAGGCAACGGTAACGGATATTCATCTGGTCCCGTTTGAAACCCGTTTTGTTGGCCCAGGCCACTCCCAGGGCATGAATCTGTATCTGATGACCAGCCCGGAATATCACATGAAGCGCCTGCTGGCGGCGGGGTGTGGTCCGGTGTATCAGCTGTGCCGCAGCTTCCGTAATGAAGAGATGGGGCGTCACCACAACCCGGAATTCACCATGCTGGAGTGGTACCGCCCGCACTATGATATGTACCGCCTGATGAATGAGGTGGACGATCTGCTGCAGCAGGTACTGGACTGCTCAGAAGCCGAAACGCTCTCCTATCAGCAGGCCTTCCAGCGCCATCTGGAAATCGATCCGCTGTCGGCGGACAAAGCCCAGCTGCGTGAAGTGGCGGCAAAACTGGATCTGAGCAACGTGGCGGATACCGAAGAGGATCGCGACACGCTGCTGCAGCTGCTGTTCACCTTCGGCGTGGAACCGCAGATTGGCAAAGACCGTCCGACGTTTGTCTATCACTTCCCGGCAAGCCAGGCGTCACTGGCGCAGATCAGCACCGAAGACCACCGCGTGGCGGAACGTTTTGAGGTCTATTACAAAGGTATTGAGCTGGCGAACGGCTTCCACGAACTGACCGACGCGCGCGAGCAGGCGCAACGTTTCGAGCAGGATAACCGCAAACGCGCCGCGCGCGGTCTGCCGCAGCAGCCGATTGATGTTAACTTGCTGGAAGCGTTAAAAGCAGGCCTGCCGGATTGCTCCGGCGTGGCGCTGGGCGTGGATCGTCTGGTCATGCTGGCGCTGGGCGCCGAGCAGCTGGGCGATGTGATTGCCTTTACGGTCGATCGCGCCTAAAAAATGGCCGGGTGGCGCTGTCGCTTACCCGGCATATATATCTGTGGCAATTTTCCTTTCCATTTCTTCTCCGCAACATTAAAAACTGCCATTTTCTCTGTACACGGGTCTTTTTCTTAAATTGCCTCGTATAGCCACAATATTAGTCTGGTCATCTGCTACCATCCGCGCAGTTTAATTCCTCTTCGGATGGTTATATGTCCCAGTCACTCAAAAAGATGACCCTCACCGGGCTCATTCTGATGATTTTTACGTCAGTTTTTGGCTTTGCCAACAGCCCGTCGGCTTTCTATCTGATGGGCTACAGCGCGACGCCGTTTTATATCGTTTCTGCTCTGTTCTTCTTTATCCCGTTTGCGCTGATGATGGCGGAGATGGGCTCGGCTTACCGGAAAGAAGAGGGCGGTATCTATTCATGGATGAACAACAGCATCGGCCCGCGCTACGCGTTTATCGGGACGTTTATGTGGTTCTCCTCCTACGTCGTCTGGATGGTCAGCACGGCGGCCAAAGTCTGGGTGCCGTTCTCCACGTTTCTTTTCGGTGCGGATAAAACGCAGGTCTGGTCTTTAGCCGGGCTGAGCTCCACGCAGGTGGTCGGGATTCTGGCGGTGTGCTGGATGGTGGTGGTGACGCTGGTGGCGTCAAAAGGCATCAACAAAATTGCCCGTATCACCGCCGTTGGCGGTATTTCCGTGATGTGCCTGAACCTGGTGCTGCTGCTGGTGAGTATCGCCATTCTGTGCCTGAACGGCGGACACTTCGCGCAGGAGGTGAACTTCGTTTCATCGCCTAATCCGGGCTATCAGTCCGGGCTGGCCATGCTCTCCTTCGTGGTATTTGCCATTTTTGCCTACGGCGGTATTGAAGCGGTAGGTGGGCTGGTCGATAAGACCGAGAACCCGGAAAAAAACTTTGCCAAAGGGATTATTTTTGCCGCCATTGTCATCTCCATCGGCTATTCGCTGGCGATTTTCCTCTGGGGCGTTAGCACTAACTGGCAGCAGGTGTTGAGTAACAATACCACTAACCTCGGGAACATCACCTACGTGCTGATGAAAAGCCTGGGAATGACGCTGGGTAACGCCATGCACCTGACGCCGGAAGCATCGGCCACCCTGGGGATCTGGTTTGCGCGCATTACCGGCCTGTCGATGTTCCTTGCCTATACCGGCGCGTTCTTCACGCTAATCTACTCGCCGCTGAAAGCAATCATCCAGGGTACGCCAAAGGCGCTGTGGCCGGCACGCATGACGCAGCTCAATACCGCAGGCATGCCTGCCAACGCCATGTGGATGCAGTGTCTGCTGGTGTGCGTGTTCATTCTGCTGGTGTCATTTGGCGGTGATACCGCGTCTGCGTTCTATAACAAGCTGACCCTGATGGCGAACGTGTCGATGACGCTGCCGTACCTGTTCCTGACGCTGGCGTTCCCGTTCTTTAAGGCGAAGCGGGATCTTGAGCGTCCGTTTGTGATCTTCAAAACCCGCGCGGCAACGCTGCTGGCGACCACGGTGGTGGTGCTGGTCGTGGCGTTTGCCAACATCTTTACCGTTATTCAGCCCGTGGTTGAGGCGAACGACTGGAACAGCGCGCTGTGGATGGTCGGTGGGCCAGTCTTCTTCTCGCTGCTGGCGATGGGGATTTATGAGAATTACCGCCGGCGCTCAATGGCGTACGTCACGGAAGTGGCGTAGCGGTAAAATGCCCCTCCCGAAAGGGAGGGGAGAACGATTACAGACTTCCCGCCGGGCGCGATCTTGCCGCCGACGTGAGCGTTTTACCCATCTTGCGTCCGTCCATGCTTTCCAGACGCATCTGGAACGGTGGGAACGGCATATCAATACCATGCTCGCGGAAGCCCGCCAGAATGAGCTGGTGGATCTCATGGCGCAGCGGCATGCGGTGTCCCATTTCGGCGGCGTAGATACGCAACTCGAAAATCTGGATCCCCTGCTGTAAATCAACCAGGAATACTTCCGGCGCAGGGTTATCGAGCACCAGCGTACAGCGTTCAGCGGCGGTGTAGAGGATCTGCGTGACCTCTTCACTGTTGGCATCCGACGGCGCCGGTACCGTCAGCACCACGCGCGTGACGGAGTCCGACAGGGACCAGTTGATAAACTGCTCGGTAATAAATGCCTTGTTCGGCACGATGATCTCTTTACGGTCCCAGTCGCTGATAGTGGTAGCGCGGGTGTTGATCTTCGTTACGCTCCCGGTCAGATCGCGGATCGTCACCGTATCGCCAATGCGAATCGGCTTTTCAAACAGGATGATCAGGCCGGATACAAAGTTAGCGAAAATCTCCTGCATGCCAAAGCCAAGGCCAAACGTCAGCGCGGCCACCAGCCACTGCAGTTTAGACCACTCAATACCAATCATTGAGAACCCGACCATTCCGCCAAACAGCAGTATCAGGTATTTCGTAATGGTCGTAATGGCGTATCCCGTGCCGGGGGTTAAATCCAGATGCTGCAGCAGCGCCAGCTCCAGCAGAGCCGGGAAGTTACGCACCAGCTGGGTGGTGATGATCAGCACCAGAATGGCAATCAGCACCGCGCCTAAGGTAATCGGCTCCAGGCTTTCAACGCCCTGCACCGTGGACGTCACGTCCCACAGAGAGATGTTCTCCAGGAAGCCAAACGCGGAGTGAATTTCCGACCACAGGAAGATCACCGACAGAAGGGCAATCAGCATCAGGAGGGAGCGCACCAGGCGCAGAGACTGGGTACTGATGGCATCCAGATCCAGTTCGACCTCGTCCGCATCCATCGTGCCTTCCGTGCTGTTGACATGGGTTGGCTCTTCCTCGCCACGGGCACGCTGAGCGAGGATCTCTGCCCGGCGGTGCTTGGCGCGGTCAAAGGCCAGACGGCGGCGCTGGATCAGCATCCCGCGCCGGATCACGTGATACACCACCAGCAGCAGGAACCAGATCGCCACCGACGTTTCCAGTCGCGCCAGCAGCGCCTGCGAGGTTGCCAGGTAACCTACCGCCGCTGCCAGCATCGCAATCAGAGGAGCGCTCAGCAGCAGGTTCCAGAGCAGCCGGTTGAACATGTTGTCGCCGCTGCCGGATTTATCCAGATAGAGCGGTATCCCCGCGCGTTTCAGGCTGAGCGTGACGATGGCCAGCGCGCCGCAGATCAGCATAAAGCAGAGGCGGCCCAGCGAGCCTGAGAATTCCCGGTCGTTGAGATTATCAAACATGATCAGCGCCATTATCAGCGGCACAATCAGCCCGATGCTCATCAGGTAATAGCGCATGGCGCGCGCCACGCGATTACGAGGCCAGCCAAAGTGGGCGATGAACAGGCCGTTAGGCCGCGCGAACGTCGCGCAAATCATCACCACCCACAGCAACGGTACCGTGGCGGTGACGCCATCGCCAATGGCGACCGCGAGCGGATAGGGCCAGGCTTCCCGCAGGCCATAGCCAAGCGTCATCCACAGCACCGGTAGCGGAGAGGCGACGAGAATCGACCAGAACACGGTGCGCAGCGTTAGCCAGAAGTGATCCTGAGTGACTTTCCCCACCCGCGCGCTGGAACGCTCCAGGAAGCGGGTGAAATGTCTGCGCGAATAAATGCTGAAGCCCACCAGAACCAACGCGCCCAGCAGCGGGAAAATCGTCTCTTTACTGGTCAGCATCATCACGCTGGCCTGTCCGAGCTGGCTAAAGGTGTCGAGGGAAATCAGGCGGCGCAGATCCTGAACGATCTCAATTGGCCACGAGAAGGTCATTGGACGTACGTCGGATGTCCAGAAGAGATAACGGTGCGTAGCCTCGTTCACCTCTTTCAGCGCGTCTTCCAGCTGGCTGTTAGAGACCTTGAGCTTAGTCAGTTCCAGAATCAGCGTATCCCCGCCCTGCAGCAGGGAGTTCAGCAGTTCGCGCTGGGTGCGCAACTGGGCTTCCAGAATACGGTTTTGCTCGCTGGTCAGAGGTTGTCCGTCAGCCTGACGGATCTGGCGTATTTGCGGCTGCTTATTGAGAAGATCTTCAAAGTGCAGTCGCTGCACGCGCAGCTGGGCCATCTCGGTATCCAGCTGCTGCGGTTTCGGCATTTCCGGCAGGCGCGCGACCTGGGCGCGTAACGCTTCGCCCAGCAGGTTTGATGACCCGAGCCACTGGGACTGCTCGCGCAGGGTGTTGAGCGCCTGGCGCACCTGCAGGGTTTGATTCGTCGCCTGACGCTGCTGGGAGGCAACCAGATCCATACGCTGCGCCTGCTGATTCAGGGCGGCAGAAAGCTCGCGGTTGACCTTAAACTGATCGACGATACCTTCCGGCAGATTGGCGCTGTTTTCCGCCAGCAGCTCGGTGCTTTCAAGCGCTCGCTCGGCTTCGCGCTGGCGCTGGCTGTTAAGCAAATTACGCAGGGCCTGAAGGTACGCATCCAGCTGCTCGCTCTGCTTCTGAGCGAGTTCAGAGCGCATCCGCGCCAGCTCCTGGCGGTTGTTGGCGGAAAGCTGCGCCAGCTCCAGCTCATCCACAAGGGCCTTCAGACGGGCAGATTCCGCCTGCAGACCCAGATTTTGCGCCTGAGCCTGCGGCGTGTTGCCGCTTTGCGTACCCACGCGGCGCTCAACGTCGTTAAGCTGGCGGCGGGCGTCGGTTTGCTGCTGCGGAAGCTGGCTGAGGGAGTCGGCAATTTCACGCGCTCGCTCCTGCTCCTGCTGAGCCTGGCGGCTCTTTTCCAGGAGCTGGCTGCTGACCTGCAGGATTTCCTGATTCAGGGCGTCGGTGGTCATGCCTTCCGGCACTTCGCGCGGCTCATCGCGCAGATTAGCGAGTTGCGCGCGCAGCGTTTGCGAGAGTTTAGGGAAGTTGTCGATAACCTGCTGATACTGCTGAGCGCGCTCAAGCGAGCCTTTCCGCTCTTCAAGCGCGTTCAGTGCGGACTGGAGTGACTCAACGGTCTCTGGCTGAGCGGGTTTAGCCGCTTTCGCCTGCTCCAGCTCCTGGGTTATCTGTTTGGCGTCGGGGGCTGTCGCTGCGTACGCCCCCATGCTGAGGCACCAGGCCATCAGTAGAACGATAATCGGGCGCACGTCAGCGATCCTTCTGTTGTTAGCCTTCGTCTTTTTTGTCGTCAACCAGCGGGCTGGCGTCGTGCTCGGCGTCGATCTCTTCTTGCGGCAGCGGAGCAGGTTCTGCATCCGGCATCACGAAGGTTTCGGTAGAGACCGCCAGCGGCTGACCCAGTTTGGTGACCGACAGGCTTTCGAGCTGCTCAGCCAGCTTCACTTTGCCCGGCGCAAACAGGTTGATGACGGTAGAGCCCAGCTTGAAGCGACCCATTTCCTGGCCTTTCAGCAGGGCGACAGAGCCTTCTTCTTCACCGGCAGGCCACGTCCAGCGCTTGATCACGCCTTCACGCGGCGGGGTAATGGTGCCAGCCCAGACGGTTTCGATGCTGCCGACAATGGTCGCGCCCACCAGAATCTGCGCCATAGGGCCGAACTCAGTATCGAACAGGCAGATGACGCGTTCGTTACGGGCAAACAGGTTCGGTACGTTTTGCGCGGTCAGGTGATTCACGGAGAACAGATCGCCCGGCACGTAGATCATCTCACGCAGGATACCGTTACACGGCATGTGTACGCGGTGGTAGTCGCGCGGTGACAGATAGGTGGTGGCAAAGGTGCCGTTGCGGAACAGGTCCGCCATCAGGTAATTGCCCGCCAGCAGCGCTTCCAGGCTGTAGTTGTGGCCCTTCGCCTGCAGTATTTTGTCGTCTTCGATGTTACCCAACTGGCTGATCACGCCGTCTGCTGGCATCACCAGGACGTTAGGGTCGGTGTTCAGCGGGCGCACTTCGTCGCGGAGCGGGCGCACGAAAAACTCGTTGAACGTGCGGTAGCTGGCGGTGTCCGGCTTCTGCGCTTCTTTCATGTCGACCTTGTAATACTTAACGAAAAGGTCGATGACCAGTTTGGTCAGCCAGCCCGCGCGTTTGCTTGCGCCCCAGCCCGCCAGGCGAGTGAGCCACAGTTTTGGCAGAATGTATTGAAGCGAAAGTTTAAATGCGTTTAACAAGGTAGCCTCCAGGCCATTGTTTTGTCGTTCCTGATCCGGCAGTAAGCCGCCGGAACCTGAAAAAAGGGGACGATTTTAGCGATGCTTAGCTTAGTTGTCAGTTATCAGAATCAGAAAAGTTTTTACGCGTTTTTACCTGATCCATGCTCTCAAGAATGCGGTGGTAATTCTCGAAGCGGGTCTCCGCGATTTCACCTTTCTCAACCGCTTCGCGGATAGCGCAGCCTGGATCGTTATCGTGTTTGCAGTCGCGGTATTTGCAAGCGCCTAAATAATCATGGAATTCGACAAATCCATTAAAGATTTGTTCCGGCTCAAGATGCCATAAACCGAATTCACGCACGCCCGGTGAGTCGATCACATCGCCACCGTGCGGGAAGTGATACAGGCGTGATGCGGTGGTGGTGTGTTGGCCCAGACCCGAGACGTCAGACACATCGTTAGTGAGGATTTCCTGCTGGAGGCCGAGAAGGTTGTTTAGCAGGCTCGATTTCCCCACGCCGGACTGACCCGCAAAGATGCTGATGCGATCGGTAAGCGCCTCTTCCAGCGGTTTCAGTCCGTCTTTGGTGTAGCTGGACACCATCAGAACGCGGTAGCCAATCTTGCGGTAGATATCCATCTGCTCATTAACGAAAGCCATGCCTTCGTCATCCAGCAGATCGATTTTGTTCAGCACGATAATCGGTTCAACCTGCAGCGTTTCACAGGCGACAAGGTATCGGTCGATAATATTGAGCGAAAGTTCGGGCAAAATCGCCGATACGATGACAATCTGGTTAATGTTGGCGGCAATCGGCTTCACCCCGTCGTAAAAATCGGGACGGGTTAACACGGACGTACGCTCATGGACCGCTTCAACGATACCTTTTACCGTAACGCCCTCTGCCGCCTCTTTACCCGGTCGCCAGACGACGCGGTCGCCGGTCACCAGAGAACGAATGGTCCGGCGAATGTTACAGCGGTGGATTTCGCCATCAGCGGATTCCACGTCGGCGTGCATACCGAAACGGCTGATGACTACGCCTTCCGTTGGTTCGCCAAACAGGTTGTCGTCGTAATCGACCTTCTCCGAAGTGGTTTTAAGACGGCGCTGATGATTGGCATTCACGCGGCGCTGCTGCCCTTTGGAGAGTTTATTTTTACTCAATCGCACTGGCTCCTGGTCGCCCGTAAGGGGCAAAACCTCTATGATACACTCTAATTAATACTAGTTAACCTGCTACTGCCGGTTATGCGAGAAGGGTGGAAAATAACATGAGCGCGGATGAAAACAACCTGATTTGGATCGATCTCGAAATGACCGGGCTGGATCCCGAGCGCGATCGCATTATTGAGATTGCAACTCTGGTGACCGATGCCAACCTGAATATCCTTGCCGAAGGGCCAACGATTGCGGTGCATCAGTCCGACGACCAGCTTGCGCTGATGGATGAGTGGAACGTGCGTACCCACACCGGCAGCGGTCTTGTCGAGCGCGTGAAGGCGAGCACGCTGGGCGATCGCGAGGCGGAACTGGCGACGCTCGAATTTCTGAAGCAGTGGGTACCAGCGGGTAAATCGCCGATCTGCGGGAACAGCATCGGCCAGGATCGCCGTTTCCTGTTTAAGTACATGCCGGAGCTGGAGTCTTACTTCCATTACCGCTATCTGGACGTGAGCACCCTGAAAGAGCTGGCGCGCCGCTGGAAGCCTGAAATTCTGGACGGCTTTAAAAAACAGGGTACGCACCAGGCGATGGACGATATCCGCGAGTCCGTGGCGGAACTCGCGTACTACCGCGAAAACTTTATTAAGCTGTGATTTTGAGATCCGGCACCTTGCGTGGCCGGGTTTTTGTCGTTAAATTGTTCAGCTTGCCGATTAAATAAGCACTTGAACTGAATTTCGAAAAAATCACTTTAAGGGGGGTTGCAGCTAAAAGGATTTCTCGTATAATGCGCCTCCCGTAACGACAGAGAATTACACGTTACGACAGCAACAAAAGCAGTACAGATTTGCGGGAATAGCTCAGTTGGTAGAGCACGACCTTGCCAAGGTCGGGGTCGCGAGTTCGAGTCTCGTTTCCCGCTCCAAATTCTTCTTCATCTCTAAAATATCCACAGCGAAAAGACGCGCTGGGGACGTTTTCTATTGCATCTGAAATACTCTTGTAAACAGAGTTATCCACAGAATTCGCGCTTTACCCAAACCGTACAGAAAGTTAGCAGGGTGAATAATATCTTCCCAAGTCACTGTATTAAGTGGATAAAATTTCATTTCAAAATGTTATTGAGATCACTTGACCTCTTCTCAAGTCCAGATGGCGCTTGAGTTTTTATTTTTATTCACAGGCTGTGAATATATCACGCATCCCGCGTAAGCCCTTTTTCAATCACCCTAACCAGCCGCTGTTTCTTAGGAAGCTGCACCTCGACCACGCAGGCATTTCGCTTCTCGATTTGCTGCGCAATCGCCCATTCTATGTGTTCATCAAGAAGTGGGTGCTCACCTCTACGGCTTTCGAGCGCCTGAATATTCGCTTCATCCCACGGGGCATTGCCCAGCGCGACGGCCACGTTTCGCAGCCAGCGCAGGTGGCCGATACGGCGAATAGCGGAACCTTCCGTCACCTTCAGGAACCAGGCTTCGGTCCAGGCGAACAGCTCAATAAGCTGTGGCGCATGCAGCGCTTTACGCGGGCTGAAGTCCTCTTCGTCCGTCAACTGTGAATAGCGGTTCCACGGGCAAATCAGCTGGCAGTCGTCGCAGCCGTAGATGCGGTTGCCGATAAGCGGTCGGAATTCTTCCGGGATCGCCCCTTCAAGCTCTATCGTGAGATAGGAGATGCAGCGGCGGGCATCAACGGTGTAAGGCTCAACGATGGCACCCGTCGGGCAGATGGTCATGCAGGCCACGCAGCGGCCACAGCCTTCCTCCACCGGGCCATCTACCGGCAGGGGTAAATCAATCAGCAGCTCACCGAGGAAGAAGAACGATCCGGCGTCGCGGCTCAGGATAAGTGAGTGCTTACCTGTCCAGCCAAGTCCGGCTTTTTCGGCGATCGGGCGCTCAAGAACAGGCGCGGAATCGACAAAGGGTCTAAAATTCAGCGAATCACAGTGCTGCTGAATGGTTTCTCCGAGTTTTTTTAAGCGGTTACGCAGAAGCTTATGGTAATCACGTCCCAGAGCGTACCGGCTGACGTAACCCAGGGAGGGATTTTTTAGCGTGCGCGCAAAGGCCGCGTTGGCAGGCAGGTAGTTCATGCGCACGCTGATGACGCGTAGTGTACCCGGTAAAAGTTCATGTGGACGGGCGCGCATCATGCCGTGACGCGCCATCCACTCCATTTCGCCGTGGTATTGTTTGTCCAGCCAGGCCTGCAGTTTTGGCTCGCTGGCAGAGAGGTCGGTATCGGTAATGCCTACCTTCTGGAAGCCAAGCTCAGCACCCCACTGTTTTATTTTTTGCGCTAATTCATTGAGATCGAGGGGCTGTGACATGACGGACCATACGGTGAAGAAAAACCCCGCAAGTATACCACATTCCATCTGGCATGCGGATGACCTCCGGCGCGCCGAAAAAGAGGCCGCAGACAGTCTCGGCATTACCCTTTATGAACTGATGCAGCGCGCGGGAGAGGCGGCGTTTAACGTTGCCCGCAGCGCGTACACGCAGTCCACTCACTGGCTGATTTTGTGCGGGCACGGCAATAACGGCGGCGACGGTTACGTCGTTGCGCGTCTTGCCGTTGCAGCCGGTCTCCGCGTTACCCTGCTGGCGCTGGAGAGTGATAAGCCCCTGCCGGAAGAGGCCTGCGCGGCGCGGGAGGCATGGCTGAACGCAGGCGGCGTGATTCATGCTCCTGATATCGTCTGGCCGGAAGATGTTGATCTGATTGTTGATGGTCTGCTGGGGACAGGGCTACGCAGCGCGCCTCGCGAAAACATTGCCGCGCTTATTGAACACGCTAACGGGTACCCTGCGCCGGTCGTCGCGCTGGATATTCCGTCGGGCCTGATCGCGCAGACCGGCGCGACGCCTGGCGCCGTTATTCAGGCTGCGAACACCGTGACCTTTATCGCCCTGAAGCCGGGCCTGTTAACCGGAAAAGCGCGGGATGTGGTCGGCGTATTGCACCATAACGCGCTGGGGCTGGAGAGCTGGCTCGTTGGACAGGAAACGCTCCTGTCGCGCTTTGATTCCTCGCAGCTAAAAGAGTGGCTTCCACCGCGCCGCCCAACGTCTCACAAGGGCGACAACGGCAGGCTGGTGATTATTGGTGGCGATCGCGGTACGGCAGGAGCGGTTCGCATGACCGGTGAGGCGGCACTTCGCAGCGGTGCCGGGTTAGTGCGAGTACTCACTCGCATTGAAAATATTGCGCCAATCATCACAGCCCGACCGGAACTGATGGTCCATGAGCTTACGCCCCAGACGCTGGAAGAAAGCCTCGAATGGGCGGATGTGGTGGTTATTGGTCCCGGGCTTGGGCAACAGACATGGGGTAAACAGGCCCTGCAAAAGGTCGAGAATTTTCGTAAACCGATGCTGTGGGATGCCGACGCGCTTAACCTTCTGGCAATAAATCCGGATAAGCGTCACAATCGCATTCTGACGCCACACCCCGGCGAAGCCGCGCGCCTGCTTAACTGCAGCGTGGCAGAAATTGAAAGCGATCGCTTACTTTCTGCTCAGCGTCTGGTAAAACGTTACGGAGGTGTTGCCGTTTTGAAAGGGGCAGGCACCGTTGTCGCCAGTGACGAGACGCAGGGCATTATTGATGCCGGAAATGCGGGCATGGCGAGCGGCGGTATGGGCGATGTGCTTTCAGGCATCATCGGCGCATTGCTTGGACAGAAACTTCCCCTTTATGATGCAGCCTGTGCGGGCTGCGTGGCCCACGGCGCGGCAGCTGACAGGCTTGCTGCGCGGGAGGGGACACGCGGTATGCTGGCCACCGATCTTTTTTGCACGCTGCGGCGTGTTGTTAACCCGGATGTGATTGACGTAGAAAATGACTAATCGAGCGATTCCTTTACCTGATGAACAAGCCACTTTAGATCTCGGCAAGCGCGTGGCGCAGGCCTGTCAGGGGGCAACCGTCATTTATCTGTATGGCGATTTAGGTGCGGGTAAAACCACCTTCAGCCGGGGTTTTTTGCAGGCGTTAGGGCATAACGGGAACGTGAAAAGCCCTACCTACACGCTGGTCGAGCCGTACACCCTCGACAATCTTATGGTGTACCACTTTGATTTATACCGCCTTGCGGATCCTGAGGAGCTGGAATTTATGGGGATCCGTGATTATTTTGCCAACGACGCCATCTGCCTGGTGGAGTGGCCGCAACAAGGTGCGGGTGTGCTGCCTGACCCGGATGTCGAAATTCACTTAGATTACCAGGCTCAAGGGCGTGAGGCTCGCATCAGTGCGGTTTCCTCATCAGGGTGTTCCTTACTGGCGCGTCTCGCCGGTTAAGAGTAGGGATGACGGGATGATTAGTCGCGTTAAAGGTTGGGTGTTGGCTGCGACGGTGCTGCTGTGCGCGCAGGCCGGGGCGGCAAGCCTTTCGGATATTCAGGTGTCAAACGGCGAAAGCCAGGCGCGGATTACGTTCAGCTTTATGGGCGACCCTGAATACGCGTTTTCACAGCCAGACAGCCACAGCGTGGCGCTGGATATCAAACAGACAGGCGTGATCCAGGGGCTACCGCTGCGGTTCAGCGGTAACAACCTGGTGAAAAGTATCCGCTCGGGTACCCCTCAGGACAGCCAGTCACTGCGCCTGGTGGTCGATCTGACCGAAAAGGGCAAAACGAAGGCGGTGAAGCAGCAAAACGGGGCGAACTATACGGTGGTCTTCACCATCAATGCCGATGTTCCGCCGCCTCCGCCGCCACCGGTTGTCGCGAAACGCGTGGAAGAGCCGGTGTATACGCCTCGCCCACCGGAACCTGCGCGTAATCCGTTTAAATCGCAGAACGATCGCATCACCGCGGCAACCAGCAGTAACACGGTAACGCGTCCGGCGGTCAGCGCACGGCGTACGGTCAGCGGTGACAAAGTGATTATCGCCATTGATGCCGGGCACGGTGGACAGGATCCTGGAGCGATTGGCCCGGGCGGCACGCGAGAGAAAAATGTCACTATTGCGGTGGCCCGCAAGCTGCGGACGCTGTTAAACGATGATCCGATGTTTAAAGGCGTACTAACCCGCGACGGCGACTATTTTATCTCTGTGATGGGCCGCTCAGACGTGGCGCGTAAGCAAAACGCCAATTTCCTGGTCTCCATTCACGCGGATGCCGCACCGAACCGTAACGCGACGGGCGCCTCGGTATGGGTCCTGTCGAACCGCCGGGCAAACAGCGAAATGGCCAACTGGCTGGAAGAGCATGAGAAACAGTCTGAACTGTTAGGCGGCGCGGGTGATGTGCTGGCAAACAGCCAGTCTGACCCATACCTCAGCCAGGCGGTGCTGGATTTACAGTTCGGTCATTCTCAGCGCGTCGGGTATGATGTCGCCACTAACGTATTGAACCAGTTGCAGGGCATCGGGGCATTGCATAAGCGCCGCCCTGAACATGCGAGCCTGGGCGTTCTGCGCTCGCCGGATATTCCGTCAATTCTGGTAGAGACGGGCTTTATCAGCAATAACAGTGAAGAGCGCCTGCTGGGCAGCGACAGCTATCAGCAGCAAATTGCCGAAGCGATTTATAACGGTTTACGTAAATATTTTGAGGCGCATCCTCTGCAGTCCGCGCCGCAGGGCGGAGCAGCCCAGACGGCCAGCGCCGCGCAGCCGGGTGGGTTGACCGCCACAAATTAAGGAGAATTCATGCCGATTCAGGTTCTGCCGCCGCAGCTCGCGAACCAAATCGCCGCCGGTGAGGTGGTGGAACGCCCTGCGTCGGTGGTGAAGGAGCTGGTTGAAAATAGCCTCGATGCGGGCGCCACCCGCATTGATATTGATATCGAACGCGGCGGCGCAAAGCTTATCCGCATTCGCGACAACGGCTGCGGCATCAAAAAAGAGGAGCTGGCGCTGGCGCTGGCGCGTCATGCCACCAGTAAAATTGCCTCTCTGGATGACCTGGAAGCGATTATCAGCCTCGGTTTTCGCGGCGAAGCGCTGGCCAGTATCAGCTCGGTTTCTCGTTTAACGCTGACCTCCCGCACCGCTGAACAGCAGGAAGCCTGGCAGGCCTACGCTGAAGGGCGGGATATGGACGTCACGGTCAAACCCGCGGCGCACCCTGTCGGTACTACGCTGGAAGTTCTGGACCTGTTCTACAATACTCCCGCCCGCCGCAAGTTTATGCGTACCGAAAAAACCGAGTTCGGCCATATCGACGAGATCATCCGCCGAATTGCGCTCGCCCGTTTCGACGTCACCATCAACCTCAGCCATAACGGCAAGGTGATGCGCCAGTACCGCGCGGTGGCTGAAGGTGGTCAGAAAGAGCGACGGTTAGGCGCTATCTGCGGGACGCCGTTCCTGGAGCAGGCGTTGGCTATCGAGTGGCAGCACGGCGATCTGGCTTTACGCGGCTGGGTGGCCGATCCGAACGCCAGTAGCGCGGCGTATTCTGAAATTCAGTATTGCTACGTGAACGGCCGCATGATGCGCGACCGCCTCATTAACCACGCCATTCGCCAGGCCTGCGAAGACAAGCTCGGGGCCGATCAGCAACCGGCCTTTGTGCTTTATCTGGAGATCGACCCGCATCAGGTGGATGTCAACGTCCATCCTGCCAAGCATGAAGTACGGTTCCATCAGTCGCGTCTGGTGCATGATTTTATCTACCAGGGCGTGCTGAGCGTGCTGCAACAGCAGCTTGAACCCACGCTGCCGCTGGAAAAAGAAGACTCCGCACCGCGCCCCATTCCGGAAAACCGTGTTGCTGCGGGCCGCAACCATTTTGCGGAGCCTGCCGTCGCGCGTGAACTAGACGCCCCGCGTTTCTCCTCTGCAGGAGCCGCGCCGCGTCCGACGGGCGTGAACTACCCGAACGCTCAGCCCGGCTATCAGAAGCAGCAGGGGACGCTGTACCGTAAACTGCTGGAAACGCCCGCAGTCGAGCGCAAAGAGCACGTTTCGGTGGCGACACCTTCCCTTGAAGGCCATAGCCAGAGTTTTGGCCGGGTGCTGACGATTATCGCACCGGATATGGCCCTGCTTGAGCGCGACGGCAAACTGCTGCTTCTGGCGCTGCCGGTTGCCGAACGCTGGCTCAAGCAGGCGCAACTGACGCCGGGGGAACATGCGGCCTGTGCGCAGCCGTTATTGATCCCGGTTCGCCTGAAAATATCCGCTGAAGAAACAAGGGTATTGCAGCGTGCAGAGGCCCAGCTGGCGCAAATGGGCATTGAAATTGTGCTCGAACCACAACATGTGACAATTCGCGCAGTGCCTTTACCCTTACGCCAACAAAATTTACAAAACTTGATTCCTGAACTGATAGGCTACCTGGCGCAGCAAACAACGTTGGAGGCTGCCAACACCGCGCAGTGGATCGCCCGCCATCTGGCCAGCGAACATTCACCGTGGAGTATGGCGCAGGCGATTACCCTGCTGGCGGAGGTGGAACGCCTCTGCCCACAGTTGGTGAAAGCGCCGCCGGGTGGGTTATTACAACCTGTTGATTTAAAAACGGCGATGACCGCCCTGAAACATGACTGACGTAAGCAAGGCGAGCCTGCCAAAGGCGATTTTTTTAATGGGCCCAACGGCCTCTGGCAAAACAGCGTTAGCCATTGAGTTACGTAAAGTTTTGCCTGTAGAGTTGATTAGCGTTGATTCCGCCCTCATCTATCGAGGGATGGACATCGGCACGGCGAAGCCCGGCGCAGACGAACTGCGTGCGGCACCGCACCGTTTGCTGGATATACTCGACCCGGCAGAGGCTTACTCCGCAGCGGATTTCCGCCGGGATGCCTTAGCTGAGATGGCCGAGATAACGGCGGCGGGGCGTATACCGCTGTTGGTTGGCGGAACCATGCTCTACTTCAAGGCGCTGCTCGAAGGTTTATCACCCTTACCTTCTGCAGATCCTGAAATCAGAGCAAAGATTGAGCAGCAGGCGGCAGAGCAGGGGTGGGACGCATTGCATAAGCAACTGGCAGAGATTGACCCGGTTGCGGCGGCGCGAATCCATCCAAACGATCCGCAAAGGCTTTCCCGGGCACTGGAAGTTTTTTTCATTTCGGGTAAAACTTTAACGGAACTGACGCAAACGTCAGGAGACGCTCTGCCGTATCAGGTGCATCAGTTCGCCATCGCCCCGGCGAGCCGTGAACTGCTCCATCAACGAATTGAGCAGCGTTTTCATCAGATGTTGGCTTCAGATTTTGAAGCAGAAGTGCGGGCGCTATTTGCCCGTGGAGATTTGCATACGGATATGCCTTCCGTTCGTTGTGTGGGATACCGCCAGATGTGGTCGTATCTTGAAGGTGAGATTTCATACGATGAAATGGTTTATCGAGGTGTTTGCGCCACGAGACAGTTAGCGAAGCGCCAGATCACCTGGTTGCGCGGTTGGGAGGGGGTTCACTGGTTAGACAGTGAAAAACCGCAACAGGCGTTAAACGATGTGATTGAGGTTGTTGGTGATATCGCCCACTGAATGTGTACAATTGAGACGTATCGTGCGCAATTTTTCAGAATCGCAAGGTTCTAAGTACAAAACAAGCATATAAGGAAAAGATAGAATGGCTAAGGGGCAATCTTTACAAGATCCGTTCCTGAACGCATTGCGTCGGGAACGTGTTCCAGTTTCTATTTATTTGGTGAATGGTATTAAGCTGCAAGGTCAGATTGAGTCTTTCGATCAGTTCGTGATCCTGTTGAAAAACACGGTCAGCCAGATGGTCTACAAGCACGCTATCTCTACTGTTGTTCCGTCCCGTCCGGTCTCTCATCACAGCAATAACGCTGGCGGCGGCACAGGCAGTAACTACCATCATGGCAGCAACGCGCAGGGTTCTTCTGCTCCTGCGCAGGACAGCGACGAGACCGAATAAGGTTTTAGCTGTTATCCACACGGGGAGCCAGGGATCCTGCGTTCCCCGCTGATCTTTTTAGAGAGGTTTACGCTTGTTTGACCGTTATGATGCCGGTGAGCAGGCGGTGCTGGTACACATCTATTTTTCGCAAGACAAAGATATGGAAGACCTCCAGGAGTTTGAATCTCTGGTCTCTTCCGCCGGTGTCGAAGCAATGCAGGTGATTACCGGTAGCCGTAAAGCGCCGCACCCAAAGTATTTTGTTGGTGAAGGTAAAGCAGTAGAAATTGCGGATGCCGTAAAAGCAACCGGCGCGTCAGTCGTGTTGTTTGATCATGCGCTGTCTCCAGCCCAGGAGCGCAACCTGGAAGCTCTCTGCGAGTGCCGTGTTATCGATCGCACGGGATTGATTTTAGACATTTTTGCTCAGCGTGCCCGTACCCACGAGGGGAAACTGCAGGTTGAGCTGGCGCAGTTGCGCCATCTGGCGACGCGTCTGGTGCGTGGCTGGACCCACCTTGAAAGACAAAAAGGCGGGATTGGTTTGCGCGGTCCGGGTGAAACCCAGCTCGAAACCGACCGCCGTTTGCTGCGTGGCCGTATTACCCAGATCCTCTCACGTCTGGAACGTGTCGAGAAACAGCGTGAACAGGGGCGTCGGGCGCGAACCAAAGCCGACATCCCCACGGTGTCGCTGGTGGGCTATACCAACGCCGGTAAATCCACCCTGTTTAACCAGATAACCGAGGCCCAGGTGTATGCCGCAGACCAGTTGTTTGCGACCCTGGACCCGACGCTGCGCCGCATTGACGTTGCAGACGTGGGTGAAACAGTGCTGGCGGATACCGTAGGGTTTATCCGCCATCTGCCGCACGATCTGGTGGCGGCGTTTAAGGCGACGTTGCAGGAGACGCGTCAGGCGACTCTGCTGCTGCACGTGATTGATGCGGCTGACGTACGCGTGCAGGAGAACATCGACGCGGTGAACGTGGTGCTGGAAGAAATTGACGCCCACGAAATTCCCACCCTGTTGGTGATGAATAAGATCGATATGCTGGAGGATTTCGAACCGCGTATCGACCGTGATGAAGAAAACAAACCGATTCGGGTCTGGCTTTCTGCTCAGGCCGGAATCGGTGTGCCACTGCTTTTCCAGGCTTTGACAGAACGTCTTTCCGGTGAGGTAGCTCAGCACACGCTGCGACTGCCGCCACAGGAAGGCAGGCTGCGCAGCCGGTTTTATCAGCTTCAGGCGATAGAAAAAGAGTGGATGGAGGATGACGGCAGCGTGGGGATGCAGGTGCGTATGCCGATCGTTGACTGGCGTCGCCTCTGTAAACAAGAACCTGCGCTGGCGGACTATATCGTCTGATCAGAAAGGGGAAGCCTGAAAAATTCGCCCTTGCATAACAAATATGGAGCATATACATGGCGTGGAATCAGCCCGGTAATAACGGACAAGACCGCGACCCGTGGGGAAGCAGCAATAATCAAGGCGGCAACTCTGGGGGAAATGGCAACAAAGGTGGTCGCGAGCAGGGGCCGCCGGATCTGGATGATATCTTCCGCAAGCTGAGCAAAAAGCTTGGTGGCCTTGGCGGAGGAAAAGGTTCTGGCTCGGGTGGCAGTTCCAGCCAGGGACCGCGCCCGCAATTAGGTGGCCGCCTGGTGGGCATCGTTGCTGCCGGGCTGGTGATCGTCTGGGCTGCCAGCGGGTTCTACACCATTAAAGAAGCAGAACGCGGCGTGGTCACCCGTTTCGGTAAGTTCAGCCACCTGGTTGAGCCGGGCCTGAACTGGAAACCGACCTTCATTGACGACGTGACTGCGGTAAACGTGGAATCCGTCCGTGAACTGGCCGCTTCTGGCGTGATGCTGACCTCGGACGAAAACGTGGTGCGCGTTGAGATGAACGTGCAGTACCGCGTGACGGATCCTGAGCGTTATCTGTTTAGCGTGACCAGCGCCGATGACAGCCTGCGTCAGGCGACCGACAGCGCCCTGCGTGGTGTGATCGGCAAATACACCATGGACCGCATCCTGACCGAAGGTCGTACCGTTATTCGTAGCGATACCCAGCGCGAGCTGGAAGAGACGATTCGTCCGTACAACATGGGTATCACCCTGCTGGACGTCAACTTCCAGGCTGCACGTCCGCCGGAAGAGGTGAAGGCCGCGTTTGACGATGCGATTGCTGCCCGTGAAAACGAACAGCAGTACATCCGCGAAGCAGAAGCGTACACCAACGAAGTTCAGCCGCGTGCTAACGGTCAGGCGCAGCGTATTCTGGAAGAGGCGCGAGCGTATAAGACCCAGACCATCCTGGAAGCTCAGGGTGAAGTGGCTCGCTTCGCGCGCATCCTGCCGGAATACAAAGCCGCCCCGGAAATTACCCGCGAGCGTCTGTATATCGAGACTATGGAAAAAGTGCTGAGCCACACCCGCAAAGTGCTGGTTAACGACAGCAAAGGCGGAAACCTGATGGTTCTGCCGCTGGATCAGATGCTGAAAGGCGGTTCTGCACCGGCAGCGAAAGACACCAGCGGAGCGAACAACCTGCTGCGTCTGCCGCCAGCCTCATCAGGCAGCTCCAGCGCGAACACAACGCCTTCTTCGAACGATGGTGACATTATGGACCAACGCCGTGCTAACGCGCAGCGTAACGACTACCAGCGTCAGGGGGAATAAGGATGCGTAAGTCAGTTATTGCGATCATCGTCATCGTACTGGTCGTGCTGTATACCTCGATCTTTGTGGTGAAAGAGGGCGAGCGTGGGATCAAGTTCCAGTTCAGCAGCGTCGTGCGTGATGGCGACAAACGTCCGGTGATTTACGAGCCGGGCCTGCACTTCAAGGTGCCGTTCATTCAGTCTGTGAAAACGCTCGATGCGCGTATCCAGACCATGGATAACCAGGCCGACCGTTTCGTGACCAAAGAGAAGAAAGACCTGATCGTTGATTCTTACATCAAATGGCGTATCAGCGATTTCAGCCGTTACTTCCTGGCAACGGGCGGCGGTGACGTTTCTCAGGCAGAAGTGCTGCTGAAACGTAAGTTCTCTGACCGTCTGCGTTCTGAAATTGGTCGTCTTGATGTGAAAGACATCGTGACCGACTCCCGCGGTCGTCTGACCCTGGAAGTGCGCGATGCGCTGAACTCCGGTACAGCGGGCACCGAAGACGAAGTGGCAACGCCAGCAGCGGATGACGCGATTGCTAAAGCGGCCGAACGCGTTCAGGCTGAAACCAACGGTAAAGTGCCGGTGATCAACCCGAACAGTATGGCGGCACTGGGTATCGAAGTGGTTGACGTGCGTATCAAGCAGATCAACCTGCCAGCGGAAGTGTCCGAGGCGATCTACAACCGTATGCGCGCCGAGCGTGAAGCGGTAGCCCGTCGTCACCGTTCACAGGGTCAGGAAGAGGCTGAAAAACTGCGTGCGGCAGCGGACTATGAAGTGACCAAGACGCTGGCGGAATCTGAACGTCAGGGCCGTATCCTGCGCGGTGAAGGCGATGCGGAAGCGGCGAAGCTGTTTGCCGATGCATTCAGCCAGGATCCAGACTTCTACGCCTTTATCCGTAGCCTGCGCGCTTACGAGAATAGCTTTAAGAGCAACCAGGACGTGATGGTGCTCAGCCCGGACAGCGATTTCTTCCGTTATATGAAGACGCCGACCAACGCAACGCGATAAACTCAGGCTCGTTTGAGTATTCAAACCACCGCTCCCAACGGAGCGGTGGTTTTCTTTTATAAGGATGAAAAATGAATTCAACGATCTGGCTCGCGCTGGCCCTGGTTCTGGTGCTGGAAGGTCTCGGCCCGATGCTCTATCCGCGCGCATGGCGTCGTATGATCGCGACCATGAGCCAGCTACCGGATAATATTTTGCGTCGTTTCGGCGGTGGTCTTGTGGTTGCCGGTATCGTTATCTACTACATGTTGAGGAAAACGATTGGCTGATCAAAAACTAGCCGCAATTGGCGTATTTTAAGGTCAAAAAGTGCTGTATATCTGAAAAAGCGATGGTAGAATCCATTTTTAAGCAAACGGTGATTTTGAAAAAAATGGGTAACAACGTCGTCGTACTGGGCACCCAATGGGGTGACGAAGGTAAAGGGAAGATTGTCGATCTTCTGACTGAACGGGCTAAATATGTTGTACGCTACCAGGGCGGTCACAACGCAGGCCATACTCTCGTAATCAACGGTGAAAAAACCGTCCTCCATCTTATTCCATCAGGCATTCTTCGCGAAAACGTCACCAGCATCATCGGTAACGGCGTTGTGCTGTCTCCTGCTGCGCTGATGAAAGAGATGAAAGGTCTGGAAGACCGTGGTATCCCTGTTCGTGAGCGTCTGCTGCTCTCCGAAGCCTGCCCACTGATCCTGGACTATCACGTGGCGCTGGACGTGGCGCGTGAAAAAGCGCGTGGCGCGAAAGCGATCGGCACCACCGGTCGTGGTATCGGCCCGGCTTACGAAGATAAAGTTGCACGTCGCGGTCTGCGCGTCGGTGACCTCTTCGACAAAGCGACCTTCGCTGAAAAACTGAAAGAAGTGATGGAATATCACAACTTCCAGCTGGTGAACTTCTACAAAGCTGACGCTGTTGACTACCAGAAAGTGCTGGATGACGTCATGGCGATTGCAGACATTCTGACCGGTATGGTTGTTGATGTGTCCGATCTGCTGGACCAGGCGCGCAAGCGTGGCGATTTCGTCATGTTCGAAGGTGCGCAGGGTACGCTGCTGGACATCGACCACGGTACCTATCCGTACGTTACTTCTTCTAACACCACCGCGGGTGGCGTGGCGACCGGCTCTGGCCTGGGTCCACGTTATGTGGATTACGTTCTGGGCATCATCAAAGCGTACTCCACTCGCGTGGGTGCGGGTCCATTCCCGACCGAACTGTTTGATGAAACCGGCGAGTTCCTGTGCAAGCAGGGTAACGAGTTTGGCGCGACCACCGGTCGTCGTCGTCGTACCGGCTGGCTGGATGCGGTTGCCGTGCGTCGCGCAGTGCAGATCAACTCCCTGTCTGGCTTCTGCCTGACCAAGCTGGACGTGCTGGACGGCCTGAAAGAAGTGAAAATCTGCGTAGGTTACCGTATGCCAGATGGCCGCGAAGTGACCACCACTCCGCTGGCTGCTGACGACTGGGAAGGCATTGAGCCAATCTACGAAACCATGCCGGGCTGGTCTGAGACCACCTTCGGTGTGAAAGAGCGTAGCGGCCTGCCGCAGGCGGCGCTGGATTACATCAAGCGCATTGAAGAACTGACCGAAGTGCCGATCGATATTATTTCTACCGGCCCTGATCGTACTGAAACGATGATCCTGCGCGACCCGTTCGACGCATAATCTTCGTGACTGCTGGCCTGCGGGGAGACCCGTAGGCCGGATAAGCGTAGCGCCAACCGGCGACCGCTCCTGGATCTCCGCTTTTTCGCCCCGTCTGTCAAATAAATTAGCCGCTAACTATCTGGCTGGTTTATCATCATTAATGAATATCTCTGCGGTTTGACCGCGTTTTCCCTTTTTCCTGAGGTTGATGTGCAGTTAACAAGTTTCACCGATTACGGCTTACGCGCGCTGATTTACATGGCGTCGTTACCCGAAGGGAAGATGACCAGTATCTCTGAAGTGACAGAGGTATACGGTGTATCCCGTAATCATATGGTCAAAATAATCAATCAACTTAGCCGTGCCGGATACGTTGCTGCCGTCCGCGGGAAGAATGGAGGGATCCGTCTTGGTAAACCGGCACAGAGTATTCGTATCGGGGATGTGGTACGCGAGCTGGAGCCCTTGTCTCTGGTGAACTGCAGCAGCGCGTTCTGCCACATTACGCCCGCTTGCCGCCTGAAACAGGCGCTTTCTAAGGCCGTGCAAAGTTTTCTCAAGGAACTGGATAACTACACGCTGGCCGATTTGGTTGAAGAGAATCAACCGCTTTATAAATTATTGCTGGTGGAATGAAGAAAATTTCCACCGGAGCTGACAACGGAGGAACCGACATGTCACAAGATCCTTTCCAGGAACGCGAAGCCGAAAAATACGCGAATCCTATCCCCAGCCGCGAGTTCATCATTGAACACTTAACAAAACGCGAAAAACCCGCCAATCGTGAAGAACTTGCCGTTGAATTAAATATTGAAGGTGAAGAGCAAATTGAAGCCCTTCGCCGCCGCCTGCGCGCGATGGAGCGTGACGGGCAACTGGTCTTTACCCGCCGCCAGTGCTACGCGCTGCCGGAACGCCTCGATCTGCTGAAAGGGACCGTCATTGGTCACCGCGATGGCTTTGGCTTCCTGCGCGTGGAAGGCCGTAAGGACGACCTTTACCTCTCATCCGAACAGATGAAAATGTGCATCCACGGCGACCAGATCCTGGCGCAGCCGCTGGGTGCAGACCGTAAAGGCCGCCGCGAAGCACGCGTGGTTCGCGTGCTGGTGCCAAAAACCAGCCAGATTGTGGGCCGCTACTTTACCGATGCGGGCGTAGGCTTCGTGGTGCCTGACGACAGCCGTCTGAGCTTCGATATTCTGATCCCACCTGAAGAGGTGATGGGCGCGCGTATGGGCTTTGTGGTGGTGGTTGAACTCACCCAGCGTCCGACCCGTCGCACCAAAGCGGTCGGTAAAATCGTCGAAGTGCTGGGCGATAACATGGGCACTGGCATGGCCGTCGATATGGCGCTGCGTACCCATGAAATTCCGTACGTCTGGCCGAAAGCGGTCGAAGAGCAGATCGAAAACCTGCGCGAAGAAGTACCGGAAGAGTCCAAAGCGGGCCGTGTGGATCTCCGCAGTCTGCCGCTGGTCACCATTGATGGTGAAGACGCCCGCGACTTCGATGATGCCGTGTACTGCGAGAAAAAACGCGGCGGCGGCTGGCGTCTGTGGGTGGCCATTGCTGACGTAAGCTATTACGTTCGTCCGCACACGCCGCTGGATAACGAAGCGCGCAGCCGTGGTACGTCGGTCTACTTCCCGTCGCAGGTGGTACCGATGCTGCCGGAAGTGCTCTCCAACGGCCTGTGCTCCCTGAACCCGCAGGTTGACCGTCTCTGTATGGTATGTGAGATGACCATCTCCACCAAAGGGCGCTTAACGGGCTACAAATTCTACGAAGCGGTAATGAGCTCGCACGCGCGTCTGACCTATACCAAGGTCTGGCATATGCTGCAGGGCGACCAGGACCTTCGCGAGCAGTACGCACCGCTGGTTAAACACATTGAAGAGCTGCATAACCTCTACAAAACGCTGGAGCAGGCGCGCGAAGAGCGCGGCGGGATCTCCTTTGAGAGCGAAGAAGCGAAGTTTATCTTCAACGCCGAGCGCCGCATTGAGCGTATCGAACAGACCCAGCGTAACGATGCGCACAAGCTGATCGAAGAGTGTATGATTCTGGCGAATATCTCGGCGGCACGCTTCGTTGAGAAAGCCAAAGAACCTGCGCTGTTCCGTATTCACGATAAGCCGACCACGGAAGCCATTACGTCGTTCCGCTCCGTGCTGGCTGAGCTCGGCCTGGAGCTGCCTGGCGGTAATAAGCCTGAGCCACGCGATTACGCCGAACTGCTGGAATCCATTAGCGACCGTCCTGACGCAGAAATGCTGCAGACAATGCTGCTGCGCTCCATGAAGCAGGCGATTTACGATCCGGAAAACCGGGGGCACTTCGGCCTGGCGCTGCAGTCTTACGCGCACTTTACCTCGCCGATCCGTCGCTATCCGGATCTGTCACTGCACCGCGCGATCAAGTATCTGCTGGCACACGAGCAGGGCCATAAAGGCAACACGACTGAAACCGGTGGGTATCACTACTCCATGGACGAAGTGCTGCAACTGGGTCAGCACTGTTCCATGACCGAGCGCCGTGCGGATGAAGCGACGCGCGACGTGGCGGACTGGCTGAAGTGTGACTTTATGCTGGATCAGGTGGGCAACGTCTTTAAGGGCGTGATTGCCAGCGTGACCGGCTTTGGTTTCTTCGTTCGTCTGGATGAGCTGTTTATCGACGGTCTGGTGCACGTCTCCAGCCTGGATAACGACTACTACCGCTTCGACCAGGTCGGCCAGCGTCTGATTGGCGAATCCGGCGGCCAGACCTACCGTCTGGGCGATCGCGTGGAAGTGAAGGTCGAAGCCGTGAATATGGACGACCGTAAAATCGACTTCAGCCTGATCTCCAGCGAGCGCGCGCCGCGTAACGTCGGTAAAACCGAGCGTGAAAGGGCGAAAAAAGGCGGAAACGGCAAAGCGAGCGGTAAACGTCGCCAGGCGGGCAAAAAGGTGAACTTCGAGCCGGACAGCGCGTTCCGCGGCGAGAAGAAACAGAAGCCAAAGGCGGCGAAGAAAGAGGCTCGCTCAGCGAAAAAGCCTTCCGCGAAGACGCAGAAAATCGCTGCCGCGACAAAAGCGAAGCGCGCAGCCAAGAAAAAGCAGGCGGAATAATTCTCCCCTCACCCTGACCCTCTCCCCAACCGGGAGAGGGGAAATACTTATTACGAGAACCATCAATGAGTGAAATGATTTACGGCATCCACGCGGTGCAGGCCCTTCTCGAGCGCGCACCGGAGCGTTTTCAGGAAGTGTTTATTCTGAAAGGTCGTGAAGACAAACGTCTGATGCCGCTGATCCACGCGCTGGAAGCGCAGGGCGTGGTGATCCAGCTGGCGAACCGCCAGTTCCTGGATGAGAAAAGCGAAGGCGCGGTGCACCAGGGGATCATTGCCCGCGTGAAGCCGGGCCGTCAGTATCAGGAAAACGATCTGCCGGATCTGATTGCTGAGCTGGAGAATCCGTTCTTCCTGATCCTCGATGGCGTCACCGATCCACATAACCTCGGCGCGTGCCTGCGCAGCGCGGATGCGGCGGGCGTGCACGCGGTGATCGTACCGAAAGATCGCTCTGCCCAACTGAACGCGACGGCAAAGAAAGTGGCCTGCGGCGCGGCGGAAAACGTTCCGCTGATCCGCGTGACCAACCTGGCGCGCACCATGCGTCTGCTGCAGGAAGAGAATATCTGGATCGTCGGTACCGCGGGCGAAGCGGATCATACTCTGTATCAGAGCAAAATGACCGGCCGTCTGGCGCTGGTGATGGGGGCGGAAGGTGAAGGCATGCGTCGCCTGACCCGCGAGCACTGCGACGAGCTGATCAGTATCCCGATGGCGGGCAGCGTGTCGTCTCTGAACGTTTCCGTTGCAACGGGTATCTGCCTGTTTGAAGCGGTGCGTCAGCGTAGCTGATTATTAATCTGTAAAAAAGCCACCCAATTCGGGTGGCTTTTTTTATGCCCTGGCTGGTAATATAACGACCGAAGTGATTTCGGCTTTTATAAATATCTTTAAAACTAACACATGGATGAAATTATGAGATGGTCTCTCTCATCGCTTGCCGATGAATTGTCGCGCCGGCGCGATATTTATATTGATTTAAAAAATAACAATGATGCACTTATTATAAAAATGAATGAATATGGCGATTTGCCATTAAGTATTTTTATTACATCCCAGCAAGTTATCATTGAAACCTATATATGTCCTGTTAATGACATTAAGCGCCAGGCTGACTTCAACCTCTTCTTATTAC